>CAYXPB010000014.1:1358-35323 GCA_964466645.1 uncultured Acetivibrio sp.
AAGAACCAATACATATTTCATATATATCATTTCCTTCTTTTTAGTATTTTTGACCTTTATATTATAGCAAACTTTGGACAATGTGAATAGCCGTTTGTTTTATGCTTGATAAGTTTTGTTTGCATATGGGCAGCTATTTAATTATAATATTCCTTAAAGCAAAATTTATCGAGCTGTGAAATAGGTTGCCTCCATAAAGTTTCAAAACCGGTGGGAGTATTCCACCGAGGTTGGTGGATCTTTATTCCAGCAATACTATTTCACAGGTGGAAATTTATTAAATAGGGAAGTAATGTAGATGATTGATAAATATACAGTGGTGGACGGGCATGTTCATACTTTTTCTTCAGATGAAGTTTCGCAAAAGATACTGGACTCATTTAACAAGATGTACAATATAGAATTTACCAATTCCGGTACAGGTACTGTTGATGATGTAATGAAAAATATGAATAAGACTGGAATCGATTTTACAATAATGGCGAATTTTGCTCCGGCGAAAATCATACATAAAAACAATACATGGTCCATTGAAATAGGAAGACAACATAAAAACCTTGTCTCCTTAGTAAGTTTTCACCCCGACATGGAAGAGCCAATGGATAAACTGATGGAAGAATACATGTTAAAGGGTGCAAAGGGTATAAAGTTCCATCCAATGGCACAGGGGTTTGCACCTGATGATGACAGACTAAGCATTGTATATAAAATGTGTGGGGATACGGCATTTCCCGTGGTTTTTCACTGCGGACGTGTTTCAAATGCAAGACTCAACAACTATGCTGATATTGACAGAATTGTGCCGGTAATAAAAAAATACCCTAAGACACCTTTTGTACTGACTCATATGGCGGACGGAAACATAGGTGACGTATTTAAGCTTGCCGATATGTATGAGAATGTGTATTTTGACACTTCAATAGTTATAACAGGTTATCCGCCGTTGTTGAAGGTTAATGAACCAAGCTGGCCTCACAATGAAGTGGTAGAATATGTTATCAAAAAAATTGGAGCGGACAGAGTGATATTTGGCTCCGATTATCCATGGGGAAGCCCAGGCCATGATCTAAGCAGATTCATGGAAATGGAAATAGGAGATCGTGAAAAAAGCATGATCTTAGGAGAAAATGCTATTAAAATATTTAAAATAGAATTTTAACTTTAAGTTCAATGTATGGAGGACTACAATTTGTTTTCCATACGTTCTCTTCTTCCTATGGTGTTCCATATAGGGGAAGACTGCGGTATACGACGGAAAGATGTCACTCTTATTTTTATATCAGGATTACTTTGCATAGCCATAACAGCAGCAGTCAATACGGCAATAAGGGAGTCATCGGATAAAGCTTCATTGTCTCTTTGCGCTTCAACTATAGTATCTGCAGCAGTATTGCTTGCAAGGTTTGAATTGTTGGACTTGGGCTTATTTTTATCCGTCACGAAAAAATAAATTAATACTATGGCGCATAAAACAAGTATTCCGACTAGTATATGAGAAAAATTGACATTACCCATTTTTATTGCCTCCATTCATACAATAATAGGTTCGTGTTTTTAAGTTATCACAATGATAAGTGCAAGTCAACATGAATCATGGAAGGTTTGTTATTTTATAGTATTTGTGATAAAGGGATGCGATCTAAAAAATAAAGTGGAAAAAATGTTAAGAAAATATTCACAATTTAGAAAAGTTTGATATAATCATTTTATGTGTTTGCGGCATCAATATATAGATAATAAATAGATAAGCTGGGGGAGATAGTTATGAAAAAAGATAATATGGAGTCATTTGATGAAATAAAAGCTATGCTTAAAATATTAATCGATGACAACAAGAAATTATTGGCAAGCCTTCGGGAAATAAAGGAAGAGCAGAAAAAACTGCACGAAGAAGTAAGGATTCAGAATATTGTTTTAAATAGTTTACCTATCCGCACGGAAATAATAAATTAAAAACGCTTGAAAATGCAGATAGTGATCTAGGTAAATGAGCTATGTCAAAATACATAGCTCATTTTTAGTTTATCTCACATATCTTTTGTTCAAAATATTGATAACCGTTAATATATGTTTACCCTAAGCGATATATTTGATAAAATAAATCTAAGTATTTTATTACGAGGAGAATGGACATGAATAATAAAACTAAAGTTTTGGTTATAGATGACGATGTAAATATATGTGAACTCATAAGGCTTTATATGGAGAAGGAAGGTTTTGAGGTATTAACTATATACAATGGAATTAAAGGTGTTGAAGCCTTTAAAACTTTCGCCCCTAATATTGTTGTTTTAGATATTATGCTTCCCGGTGCTGATGGTTGGCAGGTGTGCAGAGAAATCCGTCAGGTCAGCAATATACCTATAATAATGCTATCGGCAAAGGGTGAAACTTTTGACAAGGTATTAGGTCTAGAGTTAGGGGCCGATGACTATATAGTAAAGCCTTTTGAACCTAAAGAATTGGTTGCAAGGCTGAAAGCAGTACTCAGAAGATATGAGCATAAGGAAATCGGGGTAAAAGAAGTTGTATATCCGAACCTAGTGATAAATAAATCCAATTATACCTTAAAAGTAAATGGTAATGATATGGACATCCCTCCAAAGGAGTTGGAGCTTCTTTACTTTCTTGCATCAAATCCTAATAAAGTATTTACAAGGGATCAGCTGTTAGAACAGGTTTGGGGATTTGATTTTTATGGGGATTCAAGAACGGTGGATGTCCATATAAAAAGATTGAGGGAGAAAATAGAAGGTGAAAATCAAAACTGGCAGGTTAAGACAGTTTGGGGTGTTGGCTACAAATTTGAGGTGAAGTAATGTTTAAGAATCTATACAGCAAAATTGCCGTTTTTTTTATTGCGATTCTTTTGATAATTACAGCACTTACCGGGGGAATGTTATATTTTTTTCTGGGTGACTTTGTTACGGAAGAAAAGGAAATTGCATTAAGTAATGCCGGTGATAATGTTAATTGGCTGTTGAAAAATTATACTGACTTTGTTAAGAACCCATTGACTTCTGAATTTCTGCATGTTTTGTTTTTGAATAACTTATATGAAAATCTAGAACTTATTAGTAAGGATATCGAGGCTTCTATATGGATAGTTTCAAAAGAAGGGGATATAATTGCTATAGCAAATGAAAGTTATCTAGACAAATCAGTAATGGGGAAGCTTGTGAGTGACTCTGGCAAGCTGAAGTTGCCCGATGAAAGACAGTTTAGCAAAAAAGTTATGCAGGATGGGCAGACAATAAAAGAAGTGGGAGATTTTTACGGATTATTTAAAGAGACAGGCATAAGCTGGCTTACTATAGAAATGCCTCATGTATATAATGGTGAAATTCAAGGAGCTGTATATCTTACGAAGAGAACTCCTGAAATTAATAAGGCCCGTATGACTGTTTTCAAGTTTTATATAATTTCCATTGGAATAGCGGTTGTTATATCCATATTACTTGTTTATATTTTTTCATTAAACCTTACAAAACCGCTAAAACTAATTAATAATGCAGCAAAACAAATAGCAAACGGCGAATTTACAAAACGACTTGATATAAATTCGGAAGATGAGATAGGTCAATTAGCCAAAAGCTTTAACCATATGGCTAGTGCCCTTGAAAGTCTTGAAGAAATGCGAAGGGGATTTATTGCAAATGTATCCCATGAACTTAGAACACCAATGACTTCTATAAACGGATTTATTGAAGGGATTTTAGATGGTACCATTCCTCAGGAGAGACAAAAGGAATATCTGTCTATAGTAAGTGACGAGACCAAGCGTTTAAGCAGACTTACCAATGACCTTTTAGATCTTGCAAAGATGGAAGCGGGAGAGATAAAGCTTACCTTTGTTAGCTTTGATATTAACGAACTGGTTAGAAGGTGCATAATTAAGCTTGAAAACCAAATAATACAAAAGAACATCGAGATAGAGGCGAATTTTTACGAAGAATTGACCTATGTGAATGCGGATAAGGATTCAATAGAAAGGGCTCTTTTGAATCTCTTGCATAATGCCATAAAGTTTATACAAGAGGGTGGGAAAATAAAGGTTGAAACAGCTAAGTTAAAAGGCAAAGTATTGATATCTGTCAAAGATAACGGGGCAGGGATAGACAGTGAAGAAATCGGATTGATATGGGATAGGTTTTATAAGTCTGATAAATCCAGAAGCAGGGATAAAATGGGGACAGGGCTTGGCTTGGCAATTGTCAAGAACATTATTAATGAGCATGGACAGGAAATTAGTGTTGAAAGTGAGATTGGAAAAGGAACCGTGTTTTGCTTTTCCTTAAACTTATCTAAAGAAGAATTTGAAAATGATCTGTGATTATTAACAAATTATTCATAACTTTTTCAAATTCTATTTATATAATAAAGATAACAAAGAAACAACATATAGTGTTGAAAGGAGAAGATGGCTATGGATAACAACGAAAACAGGAATTATGGAATGAATAATTTTAATGAAAATAACGGATATCAGATTCAAAATGAATACGGAATGAGCGATGACAGAGGAAATAAATCTAATTCTTACAATGAGAATACTGATAGATATGATGAAAGCAATAATCAAAATTTGATATCCTACAACTCTAAGGAACAAAATTCATCGGGCTTAAAAGAAGCATCTTTTTATACCGAGAATTATGCTAAACCTGAAAAAAAGAAAAAAGGAATATTAGGTCAATTAATACTGGTGTCGGTAATTAGTTCCATTATTGGTGGAGCTACTGTAGGAGCTTTCTTGCAGTTTGGTGTTCCGGCAGTTCGGCCATCAATAAACTCGTTTTTGAGCGAGGCTGGTATTAGCACTTCAGATGGTGCTCAGAACACTTTAAACAGTGGAGCACTAGAAGCGGGCAACTACAAAAAAGTAGTAATTGAAAATACCGATAATGCTGTAGTAGCTATTGCAGAGAAGGTTGGACCTTCGGTTGTTGGTATAAGTATTGAGTACAGAACACAAGGTTTCATTTTTGGGGCTCAAAGTGGTGTTTCATCAGGTTCTGGGATAATAATTAAAAGTGATGGCTATATAATGACTAACAATCATGTTATTGCAGATGCAATGGAAGGGACTACACAGATAAAGAACGGTGCAAAAATTGAAGTAATATTACCGAATGAAATTGATAAGCCTTATACTGCTAAGGTAGTAGGAAGAGATGCTAAGACGGATCTTGCGGTTTTAAAGATTGAGGCTACAAATTTACCGGCTATTGAGATCGGTGATTCCGATACAATAAAAGTAGGAGAACTTGCAGTTGCAATTGGTAATCCTGGTGGATTAGAGTACATGGGTTCGGTAACGGCAGGTGTAATCAGTGGTCTTAACAGATCAATACCTTTAGATGGAAGTAATGAGCTTAAGCTTATACAAACGGATGCTGCAATTAATCCTGGAAATAGCGGAGGAGCATTAGTAAATGCAGAAGGAAAATTAATAGGTATAAATACAGCAAAGATTAGTGGATCCGGATTTGAAGGGCTTGGTTTTGCTATCCCGGTAAATAGAGCAAAGGAAATTACAGACAACCTTATTGAATTCAAATACGTTAAAGGAAGACCTTCAATAGGTATAATAATTAACCAATCCTTTAATGAGCAGATTGCACAGAGATATAATGTGCCTGCCGGAGTACTAGTAGAAGAAGTAATGCCTTTAAGTGGAGCTTACAATGCTGATCTTAGAAGAGGCGATATTATAACTAAAGTTGATGGTGTAGCAGTTAAAACTTATTCAGAATTGGAAGAAGTGAAAAACAAACATAAGGTTGGTGAAATTCTTAAAGTAGAGATCTATAGAGATGGTGCTACTCTTAACTTAGAAATTATACTAGGTGAAGACAGGGGTTAATCACCTAAATAAAAAATTCCATTACCTAAAGTAAAAAACTCCTTTCAGATTAAAGGCATTTGTATAAAATTAAAGAGTTCAAGTGACATGAATAATTTGATAGAGAGTCGTTAAAGTTGATTACAACATCTTTAACGGCTCTTTTACTTTGTTTGACAAATAAAAAATAAGAATTATAAAGGAATTTAGAATAATATGTAGAATAATATAAAGTAGGGGAAAAAAGAAAAGGCCATAAGTATAGACGGACTTTTGTGGCTTTATGCTATTTGTTTATTTATCTGGAGGTAGTATATGTTTAATAAATCCCCTATAATTGAGCGTTTAAATTATATATTTGTACTTTTCATTCTATTTGCCTCTATATATATGTTTATTGAGACAAAATCTTTGGCATATCTTTTGTTTATTGTTTTTTCGATTTTATTTATTGCGTTTGTGTGTTTACTTACATATTATAAAAAAACAAAAATTGTGGAATCTATTCACCTTGCAGACAATTATGAAGAGTTAAATAGGACTATACAGCAGCAAAAAAAGCAGATCGAAGAAGTTGAAGATGAATTGCTTTCGCTTCACGATGCATTGAAAATTATCACATCAACCTTTGATTTGAATACAATAATGGTATATACAACTAAATTACTCAATAAATATGCAGAATGTGAATGGTATTATGTTTGTTTTGTAAATGAAAACATGGGAAAGCTAAACTATAGATATGAATATGGTGAAGCATGTTCTACCGAGATAGATAGGAATGAAATTGAACAATATATTAATGAGGCTCGTGAGGGTGATATAGACAGAATACAAATTATTTCAATTAAAGATAAGGGAGATACAGTTATTATACCACTTTCTGTTTCGAATGAGTTGATGGGTGTAATTTATGCAGGAAGTTCAATTGTTGGCAAGTTTTCAAAGATTAACTTAGGGTTTTTGGAAAGTCTTGCTAATTTTACTGCAATAAGTGTTAAGAATGCAGAAATGTATAACAGCATCTATAATCAAAAGCAGGAGATAGAAGCTTTGTATGAGCAAACTGCATCAAGTAATGAGGCACTTAATGCATATATCACAGAGCTCGATGAGACTAAAGTTGAATTAGCCAAAAAGAATATTGAACTTACAAAATTTTATAGTGAAATTCAGTATGGTTATCTGCAAACGGTTATGTCCCTCGCAAACTCCATTGAGGCTAAGGATTCATATACTAGAGGCCATTGTCAAAGGGTTATGGAGATCTCTTGTGAATTGGCAAGAACAATGGGATTGTCTGAGAAGGATATAGACGATTTGAGATATGCCGCAATACTTCACGATATTGGGAAGATTGGAATTTCAGCTTCGATATTAAATAAGCAGGGAAAGCTTACAGATGAAGAGTTTGATGAGATTAAGAAGCACCCCTTTATTGCATATAACATTCTTAAAGATATTGATTTTTTAAAAAATGGTTTAGACGGAGTCCTACAGCATCATGAAAGATATGACGGAAAAGGATATCCTAATGGACTCAAAGGTGATGAAATATGTATATTTGGAAGAATCCTTTGTGTTGCGGATGCCTTTGATGCTATGACTAGTGATCGTCCTTATAGAAAAGGCATGTCAATGGAAGCTGCGCTAAAAGAGCTGGAAAGATGTAAAGCTTCTCAGTTTGCGCCCCAAATTGTTGATGTTTTAATTTTAATGGCACAGGGAAAAGATGATTTAAGTGGTATTATGTAAAAAGTGTGGGTATATATAAAGAGAGCTTATTTAGGGTTTTTAATAAATAGACTTATAGAGAAAACCTTATTATGGATATTAAAACATATTAGAAGACGAATATCCATTTTAAAACTGTTGAAAATCTAATTCTATTATGTTACTTTAAACTAGTCTGACTAAATCGAATAGATGGAGGTATAAAATGAGAGGGAATGATAAATTGAAAATATTATTTGTTTCAGTTGAAGTAGCTCCGTTCGCTAAAACAGGTGGTTTGGCAGATGTAGCAGGCTCACTTCCAAAATCATTGGTTTCAATGGGACACGATGTTAGAATTGCAATGCCAAGATTTCAGCAAATAAAGACTGATATGAAATACATTGCTGATTTTCCTGTGTTTATGAACAACAGGAAAGAGACTTGTATTGTGCGGGAAGGCGAAATTGGCTTTAAGCATGAAAATGATGAAAAAAGTGTACCCGTTTATTTTTTGGACAATTATCACTTATATGACAGAGAAGGTATTTATTGTTACTTTGATGATGCAGACAGATTTGCATTTATATGCAAAGCAGCACTTGAAATGCTTCCTAATATTGGGTTTAAGCCTGATATAATACATTGTAACGATTGGCATACTGGCCCGCTTTGTATGCTTTTAAACGAGAAATATAAGGAATATCCCTTCTATAAAAATATAAAAACTATATTCACTGTTCACAATCTTGAGTATCAGGGAAACTTTTCAAAAGATGTATTATGGTTGTTTGATGTGGGTGAGGAAGTTTTTGTACCTGAGAAGGTTGAATTCTATGGTATGTTCAGCTTTATGAAAGCTGGACTGGTTTACTCGGACATCATAAATACGGTAAGTGAGACTTATGCTAAGGAAATTAAAACTCCACAGTATGGAGAAAAGTTTGAGGGCTTGCTGATAGAAAGATCAAAAGATCTATACGGTATAGTGAATGGCATTGACTATGATGTATTTAATCCTAAGGAAGATCCGAGGATTGTTAAGAATTACGATGTAAACTCCATTGAACTCAAAAAGGAAAATAAATATGCACTTCAAAAAGAAATGGGTCTTCCTGTAAAAGATGTGCCTATGATTGGTTTAATATCTAGGCTATCAGGGCAAAAGGGTCTAGATCTTATAATGGATGAAATAGATGAAATAATGAAAAACGATCTTCAGTTTGTACTCTTAGGTGCAGGTGACGAGTATTACGAAACAGGATTTAAGAAGCTTCAAGAGAAATACCCTAAGAAAATGGGTGTTTTCACAGGGTTTAATGCTCCTTTAGCTCAACGTATATATGCAGCAAGTGATTTGTTTTTAATGCCTTCAAGATTTGAACCGTGTGGTTTAGGTCAGCTCTTCAGTTTGAGGTACGGAACCATTCCTATTGTCAGATCAACAGGCGGATTGGCAGAGACTATTTTTGATGTTGAAAAGTATGATACAAAGGGAAATGGTTTTACTTATACCGAGTTTTCGTCAAAAGATATGCTAAAAACAATAAACCGAGCGTTGAAATTTTATAAGACTAAGCCGGTGGAGTGGAAACAGCTTGTTAAGAGAGCTATGAATATCGATAATTCTTGGGATAAGTCAGCAAAAAAATATTTGGAGCTTTATAACAAGTTAGTTAAGTGACTACTAAAGAATAACTGTTCACTTGCCATTTCTGAAAAATGATTTACTTTTTTTGAATTGGTATACAAAAAAAGTCCGGGAAAAGACGGACTTTTTTCGTATATACTGTAGTATATAGGTCGTTTTTTGAAAGGACCTTATCTAAAATATATTTTGTAAACAAAATTTATTATACAAATTGTGTATTATTTTGATATAATAAGAATGGAGAATATATATGGACAAGAAATCTCGAGTTATTGAGATAATAAAAGTATTTGACCAATTGTATAGTGATGCGGATTGCACACTTGATTATAAAGATCCTCTACAGCTTTTGATTTCAACCCAATTAGCTGCTCAATGTACCGATGCAAGAGTTAATATAGTAACCCAATTATTATATAAAAAATATAAAAATGTTTATGATTTTGCAAAGGCAGATATAAGTGAATTAGAACAGGACATAAAGTCAACAGGTTTTTATCGCAATAAAGCTCGCAATATCAAGGAAACATGCAAAATGATAATTGAAAAGTTCGACGGAAAAGTTCCCGACAATTTAGATGATTTACTTTCTCTGCCCGGAGTAGGCAGGAAAACTGCAAATCTCGTTTTGGGTGATGTCTACGGCATTCCTGGAATTGTTGTTGATACCCATGCAAAAAGGCTAAGCAATCGAATTGGCCTTAGCAGTAATGAAGATCCAACCAAAATTGAATTTGATTTGATGGAGATAGTGCCAAAGGATAACTGGAGCAAGTTTTGCCATCAGTTGGTTTACCATGGCAGAGCTGTGTGTAATGCCAGAAAGCCCCAATGCGCAGAATGTCAAATATTAGATTATTGTGATTATGGAGTTAACAATAAGGGTGTTTCTATAAAATAACTTAACTAAAACCTAAAAGTGGGGGGATTCTAATGTCTGCTAACTTTAGTAAAAGCAAAAAGGATTTTAATGGTAAATCGGTTGATAAAGCCGCTATTAAAGAAAAGAAAAGTCCTTTGAAAGGTGATGCAGTAAATCCCGATGATATAATATTTGCATTGGATATTGGTACTAGAACTGTAATTGGAGTAGTAGGTATACAAGAAAAAGTCAAATTTAAGGTGCTTACAACGGAAATAGTGGAGCATAAGAGCAGAGCAATGTTAGATGGTCAAATTCATGATATAGAAGAAGTTGCTCATGTTGTAAACGAAGTAAAGGAACGGCTTCAAAAAAAGCTAGGAATAAAATTGTCAAAGGTAGCCATTGCAGCGGCAGGAAGAGTATTAAAGACTTGTGAGGTGCATGTTGATCGTGAATGTGATCCGACAAAAGAGATTGATCTTAAACTAATAAGCAGTCTTGAGTTGGAAGGAGTTCAAAATGCGCAAATGGTATTTGATGATGAAATGTCGAAAGAAGAAAAAACTCAGTTTTATTGTGTTGGATACAGTGTAATAAATTATTATCTTAATGATTACATTATTTCTGCTTTAGAAGGGCATAAAGCTAAAAAGGTTGGAGCCGACATATTAGCGACTTTTTTACCCCATGTAGTTGTTGACAGCATGTATACTGTCATGAATAGAGTAGGTCTTGATGTAACAAGTCTTACTCTTGAACCGATAGCTGCAATTAATGTAACTATACCTAAAGACATAAGGCTGCTAAATCTTGCGCTTATAGATGTTGGTGCCGGTACTTCCGATATGGCAATTACAAGAAACGGAAGTATAGTTGCTTATGGAATGGTTCCTATAGCAGGAGATGAGATTACCGAAAAAATTGCACATCATTATCTTGTGGATTTCAACACTGCTGAAAAGATTAAGATATCTATAAGTGTACAAAAAGATGAAATAACCTTTACCGATATATTGGGGATTAAAAGAAATGTTGAAGTTTGTGAAATAATGGAGGTTATTAAACCAACAATAGAACTGCTTGCACATACGGTTGCTGAAAAGATTCTTGTATATAATCAGAAAGCACCGAACGCTGTATTTTTAATAGGCGGAGGAAGCCAAATTCCGGGTCTTACCGGCTTTATATCCTCGAAATTAGGACTAGCTGATGACCGGGTGGTAGTAAGGGGAAGAGAAGTTATTTCCAATGTTAAAGTTAACAGTAGAAAGCTTACAGGACCAGACGCGATTACACCTATAGGTATTGCAGTTACATCACAGATGCAGCGAGGGCAGGACTTTATGAGCGTTACAATAAACGGACAGAAAGTTCGTTTGTTCAACTCAAAGAAGCTTATAGTGGCGGATGCGCTTATTTTGATTGGTTTCAATCCAAGGAAGCTAATTGGAAAAAGTGGTAAAAACCTTGACTTTGAATTAAATGGTGCAAAAAAGTCTATAAAGGGCGAAGCCGGAAAGAGTGCACAGATATATGTAAATGACAAGCTGGCAAATCTTGAAACAGTTCTTAACAACCAGGACACTATAAGAGTAATACCGGCTGTAGATGGTACTGATGCAAGCTTAAAAGTAATCGACTTTGTTAGGGATGCTTCTGAGAGAAATATTAGTCTTAATGATACACATATTTCTTTAGAACCTAAGAGTTTTATTAACGGAAAATCTGCGCATATTAATGATGTAATACATAACGGTGATGCTTTATATATTGAAGAAATCATAACAATAGATGATTTGGCTAAAGTTTCTGAAATAGACCCGTTACAATTTGATATAAAAGTTAATGAGGTTGATGTTCCTTCCGACTATGTACTGAAAGATTTAGATGAAATCGTTTATGTTTCAAAAAAACTTCAAAATATTGCTGTTAATAATAACGTAAATAACGACGATTATTATATTGAGGAAAATAATGATTTACTAGAAAACAGTGAAAGTGATTTGTTAGATGAGAGTATGACTTTTAATTTAGAACAGTCGGATGTAAAAGATGTTTTGATGGGTGGAAATTACTTGAATATAACTGTAAATGGTGAGAATAAGTCTATAGCAAGAAAAGATTCAAAATTCATATTTGTTGATATTTTTAACTATCTCGATTTTGATTTGTCAAGCCCTAAAGGAAACATAGTTTTAAAGTTAAACGGTAAAAGTGCTGGATTTACTGATGTTGTAAATACTGGAGATGTAATTGATATATATTGGGACAGATATTAGGTGATTCCATAAAAATAACTGGTCAATGGGTGTTCCAAAAAAGTTGATTTTATCAGGTTGGAACTCTACATATTGACTAATATTTTTTTGAAACACCTTAATGAAACTAAGTTGATTAGGATTTCCAGTTCATTCATGATAGGTTATTTTTTGAAACTACCTAAAGGAAGTGAATTTGTGAAAAAAATCGAGAAATATGAACAAATCTATATTAATATGTCATGGATATTTATTGCGATAGCACTATGTTTGGTAATATTTAATGAGTTTTATAATCTTGATGATAAAGCAATATCACAAGTTGCCGTTTACGAGCTGAGCTTTATTTTAGGAATAGCATTGATTAATTCATTAAAGCAAATTACAATTAATAAAGGCTTATTTACTTGCGATAGATTTTATTTGATTTTTAGAGCTATAGAGGTTATTATAATAACCTTTTCTAGAATGTTTTTTGAAATAGGACAATTAGTTTATCCATTCTTATTTTATCTAATTTTGCTAATCGCTTTTAAAAAGGGAAAAAAGGGTGCTCTTTATCTGGTGTCTTTCGCACTGCTTAATAATATTATTTTTGGTGTTTTACATGCTTTGATTTATCATAGTGCTCAATCCTCAATTTTTGCATCTGAAAACATGATTAGAAGTGTGCTAATATATATTACATTATTTATGTTCTCATTGATGTGTGGAAGGATATATGAAGATAGTGTTGATTACGAACAGAAAAACACAAGACTTTATGTTGAGTTAGAGGATAAATTTCAACAATTGAATACTGCACAGGAGGAAATTAAGCTTCATAATGAGAAGCTTAAAGAAACCAATTTTAAGATTGAGGATGCCAATAAAAGACTCAGGGAAAGTATTGCTGAATTCTATACAGTACAGCAGATAACGCAGGCAATTAGCTCAATATTTGACGTAAAGGAGCTTTTGAAGCACGTTAATGATATAATAATTGGGGTTATGGGAGTCAATAATTCAACGGTAATATTGTACGATGAAAAAAAAGACCGTTTGAGAGTCCATACTACTAATGTAAGCAACAAGCAGGAACTTATTGCGCTTTTTGACAACATAAACTGTGAGGTGCTAAAGGATGTTCTTAAAAGTGGACAGCCACTGATGGAGAACTTTGTTGATTTAAAGGAATACCCTTTTACCGACGAGAGAGAGGTTTCTTCGTTAATCTGTGTACCTCTCGTTACTAAGACAAGGAATTTCGGGCTTGTATTAGTTGAACACAAATACTTTAATGCTTTTGATGAAGACAATTTACGTCTTTTAAATATTATAGGTCAACAGGTGAGTATTGCCCTTGAAAATGCCGAATTGTATGAGAGAATGCATGAGCTTGCTACTGTTGACAACTTGACGGGGATATACAACAGGTTGTACTTCCAGCAGCGCTTGCAGCAAGAGTTTGAAATTGCAGAAAAGGGTGGATACGATCTTTCTTTAGCGATATTTGATATAGACCATTTTAAACGTTTTAACGATACCTTTGGTCATCTATTTGGGGATAAGGTATTAAAGCATATTAGTACACTTTTAAAAAATTCAATTCGCAGTGGAGATATAATTGCAAGATTCGGTGGAGAAGAATTTGTTCTGTTATTCCCTAGGACAGGATTAAAAGAAGCCTATGAAAAAGTTGAGATTCTAAGAGAGAAAATTGCTAAAACAACTATCAGGGATGAGTTGGTGGCTGCTTCTGTCACTGTTAGCTTTGGTCTAGCATCATATCCGGAAGTCTCAACAACAGAATCTGAACTTTTAAAGATGTCTGACAATGCACTGTATGATGCAAAGGAAAGTGGAAGAAACTGTGTAAGAGTGGCACATGCTGCTTCAATTAATGAGAGTGGAGCTAATCACCAGAGTGTTTAGTTCTGGTGATTAGCCTTAAATTCTATTCGGATTTTACACCAAGTTTTTAGCGTTTTTTGTCATTCTTTGGTTTTAACTGGTCAATAGGTTTTGAAGGATTTTACAATGTTTAAGAAGGTATCATACTCCTCTTCACTCCATAAGTTTTCGGGCACAAAATAACTTATTCTATACATCTTATCATCTTTTTTCCAAAACGCTTCCAAGCCCTTGTAATTCATATTGTCATCTGTAAGAATACTGTAGTTCCACAACGTACCTGTACTTTTATCTATTGTAATAGGTTGTGAAGTAAAGTTTATATAATTCTGAGTTGAGGTTGCTTTGGACTTTTCTAAAAACTCTTCAAGTGAATAGGGCATATTCCAGACCTGTACAAAGCCGTGAATGGGCCTGTTTTTATCCCGAAATCCTATATGGTATAAAATTTCCGCACCGCTAAAATACTGTTCTTTTAATTCAAAAGCTGTTGGATAATCAAAGGTAAATTGACCCTCTATGGATTTATAGGTTGAGAATTTCTGGGCAATATTACGACCTATATTATAATTGGCTTCAATTGTGTTTCCTTGGATATTTTCATTGATAAATATATCTTCAATTGTGTATTTTAGAGGATAAGAAAAAGTCAGGTGATCATTTATGGTCAAATTGTATGCAAAGGTCTGACTGGTATAAATACTTGCAGCCAAAAACATTGCTATCCACAAGAGAAGGATTAAAAACAAATAGGATAATTTCTTTTTGTAATTCCTAACATAAATTATATACATATTAACTCCTCCAAAAAATTTGAGTGCTTTAAAAATAGTTTTCTCTATAATTTTATTCACGAGCAGAGTAAATAAAACTTATATTGGGAAATAAGGTGATTCCAAAGAAATAACTGGACTAATAAGGCAAAGGAAAAAAATATTGACCAGTTGTTTTAGGAACAACCTTAAAACAATACCTCAAGAGTAAAAGTATTCACCAAAAAGATCTAGTTTGAATAATATATTAAGTAGTGGAAGCTTTTTACCGGGGAGGAGTGTTAGCGTGAAAATATTAGTGGTAAAAATGCCTAAATTCTTCGGGAATATAATAAGAAAGGTACTAAGAATGGGATAGAGATTTATACTTCCGTCATACATAAAAGGGTTTAGTACTCCTTTTTTATTACTCCTCTTTCGAACAAAGTGAAAGAGGGAAAAACGTAGGGGCTCGATCCCGAAATTTTTATTGTTAAAACTCAAAAATTGAGGTGGCGTTTATTGCCATCTCAATTTCGCGCTTTGCACTAACAAAAATTTAAAAGACATGACAAAATTGAGGTAGCCAAAGCTACCTCAACCCAAATTGTTTTTACATTAAACTGCTCTTGTTACTTTATTCGAACGTAAGCATCTTGTGCAAATATTTATTGACTTTGGAGTTCCATTATCAACAATTCTTACCTTCTTAACATTTGGTTTCCAGGATCTATTTGTCTTTCTCATAGAGTGACTGACTTTTAAACCAAAAAGATGATCTTTACTGCATATAGCGCATTTTGCCATTTATGACTACACCTCCTTTAATTTGGAGAAATCCAATTCTTTATAAAAGTTTTAGTTCTTCAATCAAAGCAATAACTATTTTAACATAAAGAATAGAACTACTGCAAGTTTTTTTACAAACTTTTTATTTGAAACGGAAGTTTGACAGTTATTTATTTGATTTTGTCTGATTTTTTGTGGTAAAATATAACGAGGAAAAGAAGTCTACCACCTCTATAGGTGCTAGCAATTGCTTGTGTTGTTATAAAAAATAAAATCATGTTAAGGTGATCTATGCACACAGATGTCAAAGAGCTTTTAAAGAAGGATATTCAATATGTAAAGGGTGTTGGGCCGGCCAGAGTAAGGCTGCTTCACAAGCTTGGAATATATAGCATTGAAGATATTATTACGTATTATCCTAGAGATTATGAAGATAGAAGCAGGCTCAAAAAAATAGCTGAGCTTGTTGATGGGGACTCGTGCGCTTTTGAAGGCATTATAGCTTCAAAGGTTACCGAACATAAATTTAGAAAAGGTCTTTCGATGTATAAGGTGCTTATAAAGGATGGAACGGGATCTATTACCGCTACATGGTTTAACCAGCATTACCTAGGAAAAGTTTTAAGGTTAGGAGAAAATTTTATTTTCTTTGGAAAAATAGCTGGAAGATACAAAAATCTTGAAGTTCAAAGTCCTGTCTATGAAAAACAGGAAGCTAGGGAAGCTAAGAATATCTTAAAAATTGTTCCTGTTTATCCATCAACTGCCGATTTGAGTCAGAATATTATCAGATCAACAATCTGCAATGCTCTTGATATGGTGAGTGGAAAACTTACAGAATTTCTTCCTGAGAGTATATTAAGCGAACACCGATTGAGTGAAATAAACTATTGTATACAGCAAATCCACTTTCCTAAAAGTGATGAGGATTTTAAAAATGCGAGATACAGATTGGTGTTTGAAGAGTTATTTATGCTTCAACTCTGCTTGTTAAGCGTAAAAAACGCCTTTGAAAAAGACAAGAAAGGTATTGAGTTTTCAAAGGTTCTAGAAATTGAAGCTTTTATAAAGACGCTTCCCTTTAAGCTTACCAATGCACAAAGAAAGGTTTTTGCAGAGATTGAGAAGGATATGGAAAGTAGTAATGTTATGAATAGGCTTGTTCAAGGGGATGTTGGTTCGGGTAAAACAATTGTAGCAGTTTTAGCATTGTTTAAAGCAGTTCAAAACGGATATCAAGGAGCCTTGATGGTTCCTACGGCAATTTTAGCAGAGCAGCATTTTAGGTCTATCAGTAGCCTTATGGAACGTTATGGCATTAATACTGCTCTACTGACAGGCAGTCAGACAAAGAAACAGAAGAATTCAATATTAGAGGGAATAAAGTCAGGTGAGATTGATATATTGATAGGTACCCATGCCTTGATTGAAGATAATATAGAGTTTATGCAACTAGGACTGGTTGTTACAGATGAACAGCATCGATTCGGCGTAAGGCAGAGATCATTGCTATCAAAAAAGGGTGAGGCACCGGATGTGATTGTTATGACTGCTACGCCCATTCCTAGGACGTTGGCGCTGATTTTATACGGTGACCTTGATATATCTGTAATAGATGAGCTTCCACCGGGAAGAAAGCCTGTCAAGACCTATGCTGTCGACAATAGCATGAGGCATAGAATAAATTCCTTTGTAAGAAAAGAAGTAAGTGGGGGAAGACAGGTATATATTGTTTGCCCCTTAGTCGAAGAGTCGGAGGAAATAGATGCAAAATCAGCTGTACAGCATGCTAAAGAAATTGCAGAAAATGATTTTAAGGATTTGAGAGTTGGACTTATATATGGAAAAATGAAGTCGAAAGAAAAAGATGAGGCTATGAAAAGTTTTGTCGAGGGCGAAATTGATCTTCTTGTCTCAACTACTGTTATTGAGGTTGGTGTTAATGTACCTAATGCTTCAGTAATGATTATAGAAAACGCAGAGAGGTTTGGTTTAGCGCAACTTCACCAGTTAAGGGGAAGAGTAGGCAGAGGAGAATACCAGTCCTATTGTATTCTTTATAATGCAGGAAAAACTCAGGTCAGTAGAGAAAGAATGAAAATAATGCAGAAAACCAATGATGGTTTTATTATATCAGGAAAAGATCTAGAACTGAGGGGTCCGGGAGAGTTTTTCGGCACAAGACAACATGGTATTCCGGAACTTAGGATTGCTAATCTTTATGAAGATATTGATATTCTCAAAAAAGCTCAAGAAGCTGCAGTTAAGCTTGTTAATGAGGATGAAAAGCTTGAAAAAGAAGAGAATTTCAGATTGAAAGTAAAAATGGTGGAGATTTTAAATGAAAAACTTTATAATATAACAATGAATTAAAAGCCTTATTGTGGTTGACAATTATATATGATAGAATAAAATATCATTAGGTTGATATTAAGGTAATTCTAAAATATAATAGGTCAATTGCCATTTTAAAAAATTTGATTTACGTTTTTTGCGTAGCAAAATAATGTTCTTCTGTTTGGAAGCTTTTAAGCTTCACTGATGGGCTATCTAGATCTTGTATAGGTTGTTTTTTGGAATGGCATTATCTGAAATGAAAATAATTTTATGTACGGTAATGAAAATGGAGGAATAGTTATTCTAAGGGTTATATCAGGAGAGGCCAAGGGCCATAAACTTAAAACACTAAAAAGCAATTTGACCAGGCCGACTTCAGATAAGGTTAAAGGATCAATTTTCAATATTATTGCTTCTATGGTTTTCGACAGGGATGTTTTGGACTTGTTTTCAGGCACTGGAAACCTTGGGATTGAAGCTTTGAGTAGAGGTGCACGTTCGGCGGTGTTTGTCGACAAAAGCCGTGAGTGTTCCCAAATAATCAACGAAAACCTTACTCACACAAAGCTTAACAACAAGGCGGAAGTATATGTAATGGATGTTTGCAGTGCTTTGTGCAAACTTTCACAAAAGGGTAACAAGTTTGATATAATATTTTTGGATCCTCCCTATGCTAAAGGCCTTATAGACGATACATTAGCGTGTATTTCCGGTATTGATGTTATAAAGCCCGATACCCTTATTGTAGCAGAACATGATGTGGAAGATGTTGTTTCGGAATATATAGGAACGCTTAAAAACTTCCGACAGCAAAAATATGGAGATACAATAATATCATTTTATAGACAGGAAGTGTAGTTACATTTGAGAGTGTATGTTTATCCGGGTAGTTTTGATCCCGTTACTAATGGACATGTTGATATAATAAAAAGAGCAGCAAAATTATGTGACAAACTTATTATAGGAGTGTTGGTCAATAGCAGCAAGAATCCTGCTTTTACATTAAATGAGAGGGTTAATTTACTGCATTGTGCTTTAGCTGATATTCCTAATGTTCAGATTGAAAGTTTTTCAGGCCTTTTGATTGATTTTATGAATCAGAAGAAAGCATCAGTAATAATAAAAGGTTTGAGGGCTGTGTCAGATTTTGAATATGAGCTGCAAATGGCATTACTGAATAAGAATTTGGATTCTGAAATAGAAACTTTATTTATGATGGCAAACATAAATTATTCATTTTTAAGTTCTAGTTCTGTAAAAGAACTCGCGAGAAACAAAGGAAAAATTGATGGTTTGGTCCCGGATTGTATAAAGGGCGAAGTAATAAAGAAATTTAGTATATAGCTATTTTTAGCACAACAGTATTTAATAAGCACTAGCTAAAAAATCCTGGGAGGGGTTTTATGGAGATACTATCAATAATTGAAACGTTAGAAGAAGTTGTTGAAAAAAGCGTAAGCGTGCCGTTTTCCGGGAAGTGTATGGTTGACAGGGAAGAGATACTCGAAATTATTAAAGAAATGAGACTTAAGCTCCCTGACGATATTAAACAGGCAAAATGGGTTAAGGAAGAAAGACAAAAGATTTTGCTGGAAGCTCAGAAAGAGGCTAATAATATTATTAAAGATGCAGAAAACAAAATAGCTTCCCTTGTTGATGAGCATGAAATTACTAGAAAAGCTTACGACCAATCTAATGAAATAGTTACAAATGCACAAAAAAATGCTAGAGAAATAAGGCTTGGCACTAAAGAATATGCAGATAATGTTCTTGGAAAAGTTGAAGAAATACTAGAAGAAACTCTTGAAGTAATAAAAGCTAACAGAGAAGAAGTGAAATAATTGCGGCTTTTACAAGTATTTGAATTTATTTTTCTAAGTATTCTAATTTTGCACTGTAAAATAATGTTCCTATGCATGAAAGCTTTTAAGCTTTCATGATGGGCTTGTGATTTAAATCTTGCACAGGTTATTTATTAAAATGGCTTTATAGGGAACCGATTTTACATCTGTTTTTAGTAGGTTTATGCAGTGTGGCTTTTTAATTTTTTAGCCATAAAGGATATACCCACCATCAGAAGCAGAATAATAAAAGAAACTGATATATTTTTCATTGAGTTAACTAAATAGTTGAACCAAGTCCAATCAGGATTGTATGTAAAATAATCAAACACACTCAGACTTTTTGTGCCTTTCATAAGGAAGACAGTCATTATAACAGATAAGTATGTGGCCGCAAAAATTCCTTGCAGAAGTTTTCCGATAAGGTAGGGTTTAATACTTATGTCGGTTTTAGAGATTATGCTGTAAACCTGAAAATGAACTGATAATCCTGCCCAGCCTAAAACCAAACTAGCAGCGGCCAATTGCTGCACAAAAGAAATTCCATCTATTTTGCTAATCATATTTATACCTGTTGTTATTTCAAAAAAACCGCTTAACACTGGTGCAATTAAATCTCTGTGAACTCCAGATAAGGAAATGATGAGCTCAATATGGGTTGATAAAAGAACTATTACACCTGTATCCAACAAAAGGTTTATTATCACAGAAAATAAAGTGACGAAGCCTCCTATTGCGAGCATTGTATTTATCGAACTTATAATTGAGTCACCTAATACCTCACCTAAATTTACTCGTTTGATATTTGTCAGTTCTTTTTTGAATCTCTTCAAAATTTTATTGCCTTCAATACCTTTTGTTATATTTAGTCGGTTACCATAGAACCTAAATAAGATCCCAACAGTAAGGCATGCAAGAATGTGGCAAGTTAACAAAATGAAGCCTATACCGGGGTTGTTAAACATACCCACAGATACTGCACCTATAATAAAAAGAGGTCCAGAATTGTTTGTAAAAGAAAGAAGTCTTTCCGATTCTGTTTTCGTAAGAAGCCCTTCTTCTCTCATATTTGCGGTAAGTTTTGCACCTACAGGGTAACCGCTTGTTACTCCCATAGCAAGTGCGAATGAACCGCATCCCGGAACATTGAAAAGCGGACGCATTATGGGTTCGAGTAAAATGCCCAAGGATTTTATAAATCCTGTCCGGTAAAGAATTTCCGAGGCAACAAAAAAAGGAAAAAGTGAGGGGAATACAACATTCAGCCATAAATTTATACCTTTTGATGCTGACTCAACTGCGGTATCTGAAAATATAACCAGTAAGAGTATAAAAGTAATACATGCAAAGGGAAGCAAAAGGCGTTTCAAATAAATAACAGTGGTTGATTTTAGATTATTTAAAGTAACTATAAAGATAATAGTTAGTATTACAAATGTATAAAAACTCATATCTCACCTTTAAAATTGATTATTATAATTTTATTTTATTATAAAACAAATAAAATATTACTTCATATTTTATTAAAACGTCCAAAATAAAGCATACAGAATAAGATGGATAAATTGCCTATCCATAAACTTCCAGCAGGTTTTAATAATTATTTTTGGAAAAAGTATAAGAAAAACTTTAAATTGTTCGATATAAAATAGTGAAAAAGGATTTTAGGTGATTGCAAAAAAATTACTGGTCAATCACCATTTCAATAAATATGATTTGCATTTTTTGCACTGCAAAATAATGTTTCTCTGTCTGACAGCTTTTAAGCTTTTATGACGGGCTTTATGCCTTAAATATTGTATAGGTTATTTTTTGAAAGTGCCTTAGTCTTTAATTATAGAATTATTTACACGTCAAACGTTCGGAGAGGTATTAATGTGGCTAACTATAAAGTAGATGCAGCTAATTTAGATAAGATTATAAAGAAAACCATTGAGGCAATAAACAATAGTAAGGTAGAATTGTTTGACATAGCTGAGAGTGCAAGAAAAGAATGCGGAAGGCTCGAACAGGAGCTTAAAGACCTGAGGGTGCAAACTGTACAGCTGATTGATAATGTTGAGTTTTTGGAAAAGGAATTAATGCAAAGCAAGAAACATCTAATGCAAGTAAGTAAAAATTACGATATATATTCAGAAGAGGAAACAATGAAAGTATATGAAAAAACTGACAATCTCCGTTTAGAGTTGGCAATAAAACGTGAACAGGAGCAGTTTTTTATAAAAAGAAGAAATGAGTTGGAAATAAGGCTAAAAGATTCTATAAGAACAGCTGAAAAAGCAGATAGGCTTATTTCAAATATTGGAATATCATTAAGTTGCCTAACAGGTGATTTACAGCAAGTAACTCTTCAACTTGAAGATTTGCAACAGAAACAGAGCATGGGGATAAAAATAATCAAAGCCCAGGAGGAGGAACGACAACGGGTTGCAAGAGATATACATGATGGCCCTGCACAGTCCATGTCAAATATTGTTTTAAAAGCCGAAATATGTGAACGTTTGGTAGATGCTGAGCCGATAAAGGCAAAGGAAGAACTCAAAAACTTAAAGTCGGTAGTGCGTGAAACTCTTCAGGATGTAAGAAAAATTATATATAATTTAAGACCGATGTCATTAGATGATTTGGGATTGATTCCGACACTTCAAAGATATATTCATACTTTTCAGGAAGAATCGAGCACTGCTGTTAAATTTAAGACAAGAGGAGTTTGTGAAGATATAAGACCTATTATATCTTTAACGGTTTTCAGACTTGTTCAGGAAGCTATCAATAATATAAAGAAACATGCTGAAGCTGGAAGCGTTTCAATTAATCTAGAGTTTTTGGAAAGAGAATTAAATTTGAATATATTAGATGACGGTAAAGGATTTGATACTAAGGAATTGAACACTAGAAGAGAAGATATAAATAGTGGATTTGGGCTTTATAGCATGAGAGAAAGAGTTGAACTGTTAAAAGGAAAGTTTGAGGTTAATTCTACTATAGGTAAAGGCACAAAATTAAGCATAACTGTACCCTTAATTCCAGACGAGGAGGTCTCAAATGGATAAGATTCGCGTTTTAATTGCAGATGATCATACTATGGTGAGGCAGGGGCTGAAGCAAATACTTGAACTTGAAAACGATATGACTGTAATTGCTCAAGCACCAAACGGAGAGGAAGCCATAAAACTTGCAAAAGAGTGTAGTCCCGATGTTATACTGATGGATATAAATATGCCTGGAATGAATGGTTTGCAGGCTATTAAGGAAATGAAAGATGGTAATATTCCATCAAAAATTATTGTATTGACTATTCATGAAGATAGGGAGTACCTTTTTAAAACTCTTCAAATGGGAGCAGAAGGATATGTTTTAAAAGATGCAGAACCCAGTGTTTTACTAGAGGCTATCAGAAGTGTGAACTGTGGGCAGCCATATATTCAAGCAAATATGACAAGAGAACTTGTAAGGGAATTTAATAAGATTACCCTCCATGATAAGGCAAAAACGGAAGAAAACAATTTGACTGCTAGAGAGGTTGAAGTACTAGAACTTATAGCTGAGGGTATGATAAATAAGGAAATAGCAAAACGCTTATATATAAGCGAAAAGACAGTTAAGAATCATGTTTCGAACATATTCAGGAAACTGAATGTGTCAGACAGAACGCAAGCAGCTATTTATGCTTTCAAACATAACTTAACAAACTGATAATGGCGCACAATAACCATTGTATATAATGAGGCCTTCCTGTTAGATAATGTGACAGGAAGGCCTTTCTCAATAGGAAATAAGGGCATTATAAGCTCTTGTTTCCTATTTGTTTTGTAGGTACATTTAGCTATGCAAATGGGGGCGTGTGATGGATAGTATAAAGTTGCTGAAACTTTTATAATAGTAATATGAGGTTTACATAAACCTTTGAACAAGGGGGTTTAAAGGAACCATGAATTCAATAAAGAAATTTTTAAAGTTAATAAAAAAGCAGAAAGGACAGGGAATGGTTGAATACGCATTTATAATAATCTTCATAGCAATGGCTGTGTTTGCTTCGTTAGGTTTACTTGGGAATGCTTTAGGGAATTATTTCAACTACTTCATGACTCTATTTTAAGTATAAAAGCAAATTTACAATTAAACCCAAAGTGTTTCGAAAAAATTCATTAGTCAATATATAGGTTTGCATAAAAACAACTTTTAAAAACATCCATTGACCAGTTATTTTTTTGTAATCACTTAAAAAATGAAAGGTGGAATTAAAATGATGAAAATGTATTTTGATTACCTGAAGGCTTTGGTAAGAAACAAAAAAGGACAAGGAATGGTTGAGTACGGTTTGATAATTTCCTTGATAGCAGTAGCCTGTATAGCAGCATTGTTGATTCTCGGGCCAAAGATCGCAACCTTATTCTCCGGTGTAGCAGATAGCATAACAGCTCCATAAACAACTCCATAAAATTAAACTGGGACTTGGCTGCCCTACCTAGTTTTGGGTAGGGCAGCTTTTTAAAAGAAGTACTTCTTGAAGCTGATAGGGGAAAAGCTTACAAGAAGTTCGTGGATTAATGTGTTGTAAGGTATGAGGTTTTATATATGAAAGGTTGTGTACTTTATGCTAAGGAAAGATAGGATATTTGGACGAAAAGGTCAATCTATTGTTGAAACAGCACTTATACTTCCTATAATAATCCTTATCTTGACGGGTATAATTGATTTTGGCTTAATGTTTAACAACTATTTGGTTATAACAAATGCTTCAAGAGAGGTGGCAAGAAATGCAGCTGTTGGAGCGACAGATAGCCAAATAGCTAGTTTAGTGGCAAATATGACAACAAGTCTGGATTCTTCAAAACTTTCTACCACGATTTATCCAAGCCAGGCTATGAGAAAAAAAGGGGATGAAGTTGTAGTAACTATTAAATATGAAAACGCATTGTTTACCCCCATTATATCCTCAATAATTCCAAACCCTATGCGACTAAATGCAAAAACAGTGATGAGGATGGAGTAATAAAGGTGGTAGATTAAAACGATGCTAGTAAGGGAGGATTTATGAGGAAGGGAGATATGTTTCTTGAACTATTGAAAAACAAAAGGGGCAGTACTTCAATTATTTTTATATGTTCTGCTATATTTATTATTCTATTGTCTGCAGTAGCTACAGACATTGGTTACATGGCATTTGAACGGTATAAAATGGACAAGGTTCTAGACGGGATTGCAGAACAGGGAGCAAAGGCTCTATTGATTAACAAAAACGAAGGTATAAAGGTTATAAAGCAGAATGCAGTAAAAGGTATTAAGAACATGACAAAACTTGATATTAATGTGTCCGATAATAACAGAGAAATGTCTATAAATCTAGAAAGAAAAATTGACTATATATTTTTAAAATATATAGGATTTAGTGATAAAAAAATAAATTCAAGAGTTACTGTAAAGGTATCTAATGTTACTTCGTATAAAGGGATACGACCTTTTGCAGTACCAAAGGGTGAATTTGTATATGGAAAGCAGTATTGTTTGTCCCTAAACAATGAAAAAGAATACAAAAACAGTGAAGAAGAAGCTGTCTTAAGCGTAATACCCATTAATATAGGTAGCGGGAATTTTGATACAGGTATACTGTTTGGATTTAATAAGACAGTGCGTACCGGTGATAGTCTAAATGAGATGTCCGAAATAGATTTTTTAACTGCAACTAAAAGTGCTAAAAAATTAATTGAAAAGTGTAAAAGAGTACCTGGTTGTACTTATGACAATTATGAGTCCGATTGTTCAAGAATAATCATTCTACCGGTGGTAGACAACATTGAGGTATACGGGGAAAAATCAATGAAAGTATTAGGGTTTACTGCGTTTTTTATTGAAGATTGTGATTTCGAGGACAGAGATGCATTGATAATTAAAGGGAAATTTATTAAATATACTGTTAAATCAAGTACTAGCGATGGTATTCCGGACTTTGGACTTTTAGGGGTTAAGCTTATGCATTGATTAGCCCATATTTAGAACGTATATTTTAATCGTACCTAAGGAGGCAAACAATGGAATCAGTAAACAAGAGAGTTATTGTGATTTCAATAATTTTAGCTCTATTTACAACAGCAATGGTATTTTTGTACATAAAGCGTGCAACGGTTAAGATTGATGTGGCTGAGTACATAGATGTTTATGTTGCAGCAAAGACAATGCCTGAAAAATACGAAATTACAGCCGCGGATATTAAGAAATCAAGGGTTACCAAAGAATATCTAAATTCCGATGCTGTTTTAGTAGAAGCTGATATTATCGGAAAGAGGTTAAAAGATAGTATTATAGAAGGTGAGCAAATATTGATGAGCCGGTTAGTGCAAGAGAATAATTATACGTTGGCTTACAAAATTCCTGAAGGTATGAGGGCGATAAGCATAAATGTAAATGAACAGGTGGAGGTCGCAAATCTTATTAGACCAGGTGATTTTGTAGATATAATAGCAAGTTTTTCTGCAGAGACTATTGAACAGGGGCAAAACAAACTTATTGATTTGGCTAGATCCGAAACAGTGATTCAGAATTTACAGGTGCTTGCTTTAGGACAGGAAATGGTGTTTACGGAAGGTAAAGAGATGGAGCTTCCAAAAACTGTTACTCTCTCGGTTAGCCCAAAGGATGCAGAAAAGCTTACTTTTGTAAGTGAATTTGCAAGCATAAGAATGACATTGAGGGGAATTGGCGATGAAAAAATTATGTCCGGTGATGGCGTCATAAAGGATGATGTAGTGAGCAATAAAGGTGTAATAGTTAATCCTAATTAATTTATGGAGGTAAAACTGTATGGACAAGATAAAAGTTGTTATTGTTGATGACACTGAAGAGACCAGAAACAATGTTAAAACACTACTGTCTTTTGAAAAACGCATAGAGATTATCGGTGAAGCAGAAAATGGAGAAGAAGCAATTTTTATTGTCAAGGAATCTAAGCCGGATATAGTTTTAATGGATATAAATATGCCGGTTATGGATGGGATTAGGGCTACCGAGGAAATAAACATAAACGTACCCGAAACAGCAGTTATAATAATGTCTGTTCAGGGTGAAAATGAATATATGAGAAAAGCTATGACAGCAGGTGCTAAGAATTTTTTAAACAAGCCTTTTTCAAGTGATGATTTGATTACAACCATATTAAAAACCTACGATATAGAATCTCAAAGGAGACAAAGGTCAACCATAACAAAAGTAAAGGAAGAAGTAAAATCGAAAATCATAACCGTATTCAGCACAAAAGGCGGTGTTGGGAAGACAACTCTTGCCTCTAACCTTTCAGTGAGTATAGCAAGAGCCACGAAAAAAAGAGTTGCACTTGTGGATCTTGATCTTCAGTTTGGTGATGTTGCAATAATGCTTAATGCTTCGGTAAAAAACACAATTAGCGATCTGATAAAGGAAATAAATCAGATTGACAGTGATGTGATGGAAGATTATATGGTTACTCATTTTTCGGGTGTAAGGGTGTTGCCGGCGCCTATAAAACCGGAGTACGCAGAATATATAACCGCTTCCCATGTGGAGAAGATATTGAATACTCTTAAAGATCATTATCACTACATAATAGTAGATACATCGGCAAATTTTCATGAAACTGTTCTTCAGGCTCTTGATATGTCGGATAAAATACTTATGCTGTCAACGTTAGACTTACCTACCATAAAGAATGTCAAATCAGGGCTTGATGTTATGGAAACCTTACACTATCCAAAGGAAAAAATTAATATTGTTTTAAATAAGGCATCAGAGCAATTCGGCATTAAGTATAAGGATTTTGAAAACACCTTAAAACATCAAATATGGGCCTTTATTCCTGAAGACAGCCAGACGGTAATTACTTCTGCAAACAAAGGCTTCCCTTTTGTTATGACACGAACTGAAACAAAAGTGGCAAAAGCAGTCCTGAATATTACCAATGATCTTGTATCAGAAAAGGAAGCTCCTGAAAAAGAAAAGACTACTGTTAAAAAGCTATTTGGGATATAGGGTCAGGTGATTTAGAAAAAAATTTTACAATAGCCAGTTCAAAAGATTTGATAGGCTTTTTTAGCTGAAGGTTGTACAGGTTATTTTTTGAAATGGACTAGATAGATTGGAGGATTTAAGATGTCTCTACTTGAGAGGCTCCAAAAGGAAAAAAGTGTAGAAGTTGTTGATAACAAAGCACAAAAAGTTAAAAAGACTCCGGTTGTTCAGGAAGATCCTTATGCAAAAATTAAAGCAAAAATACACAGTAAAATTATTGAGGAGATTAAAAGTGATTCTCTAAAAGATCTTGGGCCAAACGGTGATGAAATATTAGAAGAACAAATAACAGTCATAGTAGAAAATATCTTAAATGAGGAAAGCTCGTATATAACAAAAAATGAACGGCAGAAAATTTTATCAGAAGTAATAGATGAAAGCATAGGCTTCGGTCCTATCAATCCTCTGATTCACGATACATCGGTATCGGAAATAATGGTAAACGGACCTAACCAGGTATATGTTGAGAAAAAGGGAAAGCTTGTTCTATCGGATGTCAGATTTAAAGATGATCAGCATGTCATGCATGTGATTGA
The DNA here is from genome assembly GCA_964466645.1 of uncultured Acetivibrio sp. Classification (GTDB taxonomy): domain Bacteria; phylum Bacillota; class Clostridia; order Acetivibrionales; family Acetivibrionaceae; genus Acetivibrio. The sequence goes on from CAYXPB010000014.1 coordinate 29,879, forward strand.
GAAGATTGTTGCCCCATTAGGCAGGAGGATCGATGAAAGTTCTCCTATGGTGGATGCAAGATTACCTAATGGCTCTCGTGTTAATGTTATAATCCCACCCTTAGCTTTGGATGGACCAAGCATAACTATAAGAAAATTTTCAGAAAAACCCTATACAATAAAAGATTTAATCAACTTCGGTACTATCACTCCAAATGTGGCTATGTTTTTGAGGGCTTGTGTTGAAGCTAGACTGAACATTGTCGTTTCGGGGGGAACAGGAAGCGGAAAGACAACAACATTAAATGTTATTTCTTCCTTTATACCTGAAGACGAGAGAATAGTTACTATAGAAGATGCTGCCGAAATTCAGCTTGGCCAGGAACATGTTTTGAGGCTTGAAACAAGGCCACCGAATATTGAAGGAAAGGGAGCCATAACAATAAGGGATCTTGTTAGAAACTCACTGAGAATGAGGCCAGATAGAATAGTGGTTGGAGAGGTTCGAAGCGGGGAAGCTTTAGATATGCTTCAAGCTATGAACACTGGGCATGACGGTTCACTTACTACAGGACATGCCAATACTCCAAGAGATATGTTGGCAAGGCTTGAAACAATGGTATTAATGGCAGGCATGGAACTTCCGGTAAAGGCCATAAGGGAGCAGATATCATCTGCTGTTGATATAATAGTACAACAGTCGAGATTGAAGGATGGAAGCAGGAGAATTACTCATATTTCTGAAGTTACAGGTATGGAAGGCGACATAATTACAATGCAGGACATATTTATTTACAAACAATCGGGAAAAGATGAAAGAGGAAGAATAATTGGTGACATAGCGCCTACAGGAATAAAACCTAAATTTATGGAGAAATTTGAAAAAGCAGGTATTATGCTTCCAGCTGATTTGTTTACTCCTTAAGTTTTTTGGAATATGGTCTAACCTTGAGAAAGAAGGAACTTTACCATGATGAATTTTATCCTTATTTCAACATTTTTAAGTGTTTTGCTGTTTGTATACCAAATATTTAAATTCCTAATAGGAAAACAGACTCCAATTATGCGTTTGGCGAAGTATACCAATAAAGTAGAAATCGGAGTTGAAGAAAAGAAAAAAAGCAAACAGAAGGAGTTTAGATCGGGTCTAAGCTTTATTGCAAGAGGAGTAAAGGATGCAAAAGCTTTAGATGGGTATAAGAAAAAAATTCAGCTCGAACTGCAGAGAGCACACATTTTATTAAAACCTGAGGAGTATATTACGGTGAGCATTATACTCTTTTTCGTATTTGGTACTTTTATGTTTGCTTTGGCAAGTTCGTCCCCTTTTGCAATTTTGCTTGCTATTGCAGGTGGAATTGTAGGATGGATAGTTCCAACTTTGTACCTGAAAATAAAGATAAAGAAGAGGATCAAATTTCTAAATGAACAACTTAGTGACGCTATTGTACTTATATCAAATTCACTAAAAGCAGGCTACAGTTTTTTTCAGGCAGTAGATATAGTAAGTAAAGAAATGACAGGTCCTATGGCAGAAGAATTTTCCCAACTTCAAAAAGAGGTGAATTTTGGTACAACCACGGAAAAAGCACTTGAAAACCTTGTTGCCCGCGTAAAGAGTGATGACCTTGAATTAGTCGTAACCGCTGTATTGATCCAAAGACAGGTTGGGGGTAATCTTTCCGAGGTTTTAGATAATATTTCTTCAACCATAAGAGAAAGAATTCGAATAAAGGGTGAAGTAAAAACAGTAACCGCTCAGGGTAGAATGTCAGGAATGATAATTGCATTGCTTCCGCCGGCACTAGCATTAATATTGTTTCTTATAAATAGAAGCCATGTAATGGTTCTTTTTACAGATCCAATAGGTCTTATAATACTCGGATTTTCGGTGTTTATGGAACTTGTTGGTATATATTTTATCGGCAAGATTGTAAAAATTGAAGTGTGAGGTGTAAAGTTATGATTATATATTTGCTTTTGATATCGATTTTTATTTCATCATATCTTATAGTCTATGCTTTTGTAGGAGTATTTTACAGAAACAAAAAGGTTATAAGTATAAGATTAGATAGAATTGTAACGGAAGATATTAAAAACCTTGATTATGAATTAAATCAGCCGCTGTTTGTGAGAGTAATACGCCCTATACTAGATGACATCAGCAAAATAATATTGAAGGTGACCCCAAAGGAGTTTAAATCTGCTTTTGAGAAGAAAGTAATTAAAGCGGGAAACCCTTTTAACTTATTAATGAAGGACTGGATAAATATCCAAGTTATAGTAGTTATGGTATTGCCATTTATAACGGCAGGTATGTGTTACTATTTGGGGTTGGATATAAGAAGCATAATATTTATTGGAATAATTGAGATATGTTTAGGATTGTTGTTCCCAAATTTATTGCTAAACAAAAAAATAGCACAAAGACACAAACAAATTTCAAATTCACTTCCCGATGTATTGGATTTACTGACAGTTAGTGTTGAAGCCGGTCTTGGATTTGATGGTGCCTTGGCAAAAGTTATTGATAAGATGCCAGGGCCTATTGCCTATGAGTTTGAAAATGTTCTTCAGGAGATGAAAGTAGGAAAACAGAAAAGAGATGCTCTAAAGGATATGGCAGACAGGGTAGGCATTCATGATCTGACTACCTTTGTAGGTTCAATCATACAGGCGGATCAACTAGGAGTTAGTATTGGTAATGTGCTTAGAATACAGTCGGAGCAAATGAGGGAGAAAAGAAGGCAGAGGGCTAAGGAAAAAGCCATGAAAGCACCCGTGAAAATGCTTATACCAATGGTTTTGTTTATTTTTCCAACTATATTTTCAGTGCTTATTGGACCTGTAGTAATTAGAGTAATTTATACATTTACAAAGTAGTAAAATAAAAGTTCCGGGGCATCGAGCCCCTTTACTTTTGTCTCTTTCTCTTCGTTCTAAGAGACGTAATAAAAAATCAAGTGGAATTTGTGTTCCGCTTGATTTTTTGTATAAAAATATTTGTAATTACCTTAAAAAAAAGTGGTATAAGGAAATCAATATGACCTATTTCCCAATTATATTTGAAAGAGATTAAACAGAACTTTTAATGGCAGCTTGGCAATCGTATCAAGGACACTGATCCTTAACTTAGACCCACAGCTTTGCGTCATCACTTTTCAATGATTTTGCCCTGTTTCATAAGTCTATTTATCTCCTTATACCTTAGGTTTAAGGGAGGTAGAATGTATTACATTTTTATTATAGCATAGATTGTACATATATTAAAATACAGAATTATGGAAAATATCCATAATAAACTGCTAATAAGGTTGTTGTTGTAATATATATAGCTCACATGAATAAATTCGCATAAAATCTTAATATTTTACACTTTCTTGATAAATGTAAATATTTGAAAAAGGCAATTCATAAAAAGGCCTATACAACATTTAAGTCTCAAAGCCCATCATGAAAGCTTAAAAGCTTTCAAATTGAGGAACATTACTGCTTATGCGCCCAAGTGAATACGAAATTTTGCATTTCAAAAAACAGGGTATACCTAATCAATGCTTTTCAAGTGATGCATTGCCTTTTTCCTTTAAGGGTTTTTTATTGCCCTTTTCATCCACTACAACAATTGTATCAAGTGTAGATTTTAAGTTGTTTCTAAAATTCTTAATATACTCGTTTCTAAGCACTTGCTGCTCTTGTTTTTCAGCAGGGCTCAGACCTGTTGTTTTGGATTTTTTCGACAACTCGTTTATTCTGTCTATTTTACTTTTATCCATTATATCACTTCCGTTTTGTTTTTTTGTTATGTCTTTTTATTTGAATAAAGAGACATAGGTGGTGTGAATTTGATATCCACAACTTTTACTATTATAAACTATTTTGCGTTTTATTAAAATACTCAATTTAATTTCTGTAATACTATGGGAATAGAATTTTAGGTAGGGTTTAAGTTCTGTTAGCCTAGAAGTTTGTGTACTTGGAACAATTTGGAGTGTATATAGAATATGCACTCGATTTTTGTGTTTGCAGTTGTAAAATCGGGTAAATATGGTATACTAAATACTGAAATAATGAAAGAGGAGATTGATATATGTCTAGTAATGCTGTATATAAGTTTTGGTTGGGAAATGAATACTTTGACGAACAAACAAGGGAAGAATTGCTGAAGATAAAAGATGATTCTAAGGAAATTGAAGATAGATTTTATAAATATCTTGATTTTGGTACCGGAGGACTAAGAGGAATTATAGGTGCCGGCACAAACAGGATGAATATTTATACTGTAAGAAGAGCATCACAGGGCTTGGCGGATTTTATAAATAGTATAGGTGCAGCAGAAAAGGGGATTGCTATTGCATTTGATTCAAGAAATATGTCTCCGGAATTTGCCCTTGAATCTGCTAAAGTATTTGCAGGCAATGGAGTAAAGGCATATTTATTTGATGAATTGAGACCTGTACCTGAGTTGTCCTTTGCTGTTAGATACTTAAAGACTGCTGCTGGTATTGTTGTAACCGCAAGCCATAATCCTAAAGAGTACAACGGCTACAAAGTATATGGGGAAGATGGGGGACAGCTTCCTTTAGAGGAATCGAATCAGGTAATTGGTTTCATGAACAAAATTGAAGATATAACAACAGTTAAGTTTATGGACAAAGATGAAGCAATTGAAAAGGGGCTTATAAATATTATAGGTAAAGAAATTGATGATGCTTATATCTCAATGCTTAAGAGTCTTTGTGTAAATCCGGACATTGCCAAAAGTGTAGGGGAAAACTATAAAATTATTTATACACCTCTTCATGGCTCAGGAAATAAGCCTGTTAGACGTATTCTTGACGAGATTGGTTTTAAAAACGTACTTGTTGTAAAAGAACAGGAATTTCCCGATAAGAATTTTTCAACGGTAAAATCTCCGAATCCGGAGGAAAAGGAAGCTTTTACAATCGCAATAGAGCTAGCAAAATCACAGAATGTGGATCTTATAATTGGTACTGACCCTGACTGTGATAGAGTAGGTGTAGTTGCTAGGAACAAGGAAGGTGAATACGTTACTCTTACAGGAAATCAGACAGGGTGTTTGTTGCTCGATTACATTCTTTCACAGAAGAAGGCAAAGGGGACGCTTCCGGACAATGGTTTTGTTGTAAAAACTATTGTTACAACAGAGCTTACAAGGGAGATCGCGAAAGAATATGGTGTTGAGCTTTTAGAAGTACTTACCGGATTTAAGTTTATTGGTGAGAAGATCAAACTCCTTGATGAAAATGGAGATAAAGAATATCTCTTTGGTTTTGAGGAAAGCTATGGATATTTGGCCGGGACATCAGTTAGAGATAAAGATGCTGTTGTTGCTTCTATGTTGATTGCAGAAATGGCTGCTTATTATAAATCAAGAGATATGTCCCTTTATGACGGCTTAATGGAATTGTTTAATAAATATGGATATACGATAGAGGGGATAAAGGC
>CAYXPB010000015.1:0-34822 GCA_964466645.1 uncultured Acetivibrio sp.
CTTTGCAACTCTTACTCCTGTTCCCACTAACTTCTTGCTACTATCATTGAGATATTCTGAAAAAGGAGTATCTGGTGACTTCTCCTCAAAAACTACTACTTTTCTCCTATAGGGCGTACCATTTTCAGTTCTTGTTGTATTTACATTTGCTATATTCTGTGAAATTGTATCCATCCTAAGCCTTTGAGCAGTCAAGCCGGTTGCTCCGATGTTAAGAGAACTAAAGTATCCCATTTATAATCATCGTCCTTCCCTGATTACTGTTTTCATTTTATTAAAAGTGCCGATCATTCTCTGAATAAGCACTTCATACTTAATATTGTTTTCCGCCATTTGAGCCATTTCTTTTTCAATATCAACATTATTACCATCAAGCCTCATATCTAAAGAACTTTTATCCTCACCTATGTTGATTTTTACCTCATCAATACTGCTTGCGCCAATTTGAATATGTCTTCGATCAGTTCTTTTTCCCTTAAAACCGTTCTTAGAAATGGCATCATTCAATTGTTCTTCAAAGCTGACAGTTTTTCTGCTATATCTCGGAGTATCTACGTTAGCAATATTCTGAGCTATTGCTTCATTACGCATTAATGATGCATCTAAGGATTTTTCAACAACCTTTGTACCAAATAAAATCCTATCTAACATTATAGAACGCCTCCTATTTCAACTCTTCTATTTCCACTGTTATAGTTGTATTTGAGCAACAAAATACTTCATATACAGGATTTGGCTAAAACTCTATTGCGGAAAATTAAAAGCTCATAAAATCAGGAAAATTATTGTGTACTTCCAATAAATATAAGTCAAATTTAGAAATTTCAATTGAACAGTTATTTCTTAGTAACGACCTTATTAAAATGCAATACATAAAACATACACTCAAAATATTTTCGACAAATGAAAGATCATTCCTTCACTTTTTTTGAAAAAATGTGATAATACAAATTTTTGAAACACAAATTGCAAAATTTTAGATATAACCTAAAACAAAAAGTTTGTCATCAGCAAACATTTAAAGAATAACAATACAGAACAACTTCTAAAGCATTTATAGATAATTAACTATATATAACCTTCAATTCAGCGAATTTACATATAGTTATCTTTTAAGCAGTAAATCTTTAAAAGTATATAAATTAAGATAAGTCATTATTCACAAAACAATACTTAAGTAGATATTAACATAATTTTTTTTAAAAAACAACTACGAAAACAAAAAATAGATATTAAGTTTATTCCAAATAAAATAATCATAGCGTTAAAAATTATCCTCTGATATATGTCTTATAACTTGTAAGGCTCTTTGCGCTATCTCAAAATTTTTCTTTCGCTTATCCCTAATTCTAACTCCTAGTCCTTCCATCAAGCCAAAATTTACATTCATAGGCTGAAAATTTTTAACATTTTGGTCAGAAATATAACTACTTAATGCACCTATAGCAGTTGTCCTAGGGAATAACACATCACTCTTTTGAAGGAAACTCATTGAAGCATTAATCCCTGCAACCAAACCCGAGGATGCGGATTCTACATACCCTTCCACGCCAGTCATCTGACCTGCAAAATATATGTTAGGTATTTTTCTCATCCTATAGAATGCCTCAAGAACTTTAGGGGAATTTATAAAAGTGTTTCTATGCATAACTCCATATCGCAAAAACTCAGCATTCTCAAGTCCTGGAATCATACTGAATACTCTCTTCTGCTCGGGCCATTTTAAACGTGTTTGAAATCCAACAATATTAAATAGAGTTCCCTCTGTATTATCTTGTCTCAATTGAACTACAGCATGCGTCTCAAGTCCCGTCTTAGGGTCAACCAAACCTACAGGCTTTAAAGGACCAAAACGCAACGTATCTATGCCTCTCTTTGCCATTGTCTCTACAGGCATACACCCTTCAAATACAACTTCCTTTTCAAAATCTTTTACTTCTGCAAGTTCTGCCTTAACCAGCTCATTCCAGAAGTTGTCATACTCTTCCTTATTCATAGGGCAGTTAATGTAATCCTCTGTGCCCCTGTTATACCTTGCTGCCTTATACGCCTTGTCCATATTGATTGAATCAAAAGTAACAATAGGAGCAGCCGCATCAAAAAAATGAAGATATTCTTCCCCTATCATCTCCATAATACTCCTTGATAAACTTTCAGAAGTCAATGGTCCTGATGCTAAAACTGTAATCCCTTCTGATGGTAGTTGCTTTACTTCTTCATTTATAATTTCAATATTCTCATTTCCCTTAATTAATTCAGTTACCAATTGGGAGAATCGGCTTCTATCTACCGCCAATGCTCCACCTGCCGGCACTCTTGTTGCATCGGCACACTTCATTATTATTGAATCAAGCAGTCTCATTTCTTCTTTTAAAAGCCCTACTGCATTTTCAATCTGGTCCGACCTAAGTGAATTACTACAAACAAGTTCTGCAAAAGTTTCAAGTTGATGCGCCGGTGAATATGTTATGGGCTTCATCTCATATAACCGTACCTTTATTCCCCTTTTGGCTATTTGATAGGCAGCTTCACAGCCTGCCAATCCTGCACCTATTACATTTATATATTCAGACATTTTTTATTACCTTTCATTAAGGCCATTTCAATAAATAACCTATACAATACAATATTTTTAGTCTAAAGCCCCTCAAATATATTTTTTTGAAATGGCAATTGACAAGTACTTTTCAAAATTACCTAAGTTACTCTTCTTCTTTTTTTCGCTCTTCAACTTTAGTAAAATCGCACTCCTCATTGCTGCATTTAAATTGAATTTTCTTCCCGGAAAACTTTTTCAACAAGAACTTTCCACATTTAGGGCAAATCTCTTTAGAATGCATATCCCAGCTCATAAAGCTGCATGTAGGATTATTCTCGCAACCCAAGTACTTTTTACCCTTTCTGGACTTTTTAATATATACCTTACCATTACATTTAGGACAGTTAACCCCTGTCTCCTCTAAAATAGGTCTCGCGTTTCTACATTCCGGAAATCCTGGACAGGCTAAAAACTTACCATATCGGCTCATTTTTATCACCATGTTTCTTCCACACTTTTCACAAATTTCATCCGTTACTTCATCAGGGACTTCAATGTTCCCAATCTTATCCTCCGCTTCCTGCAAAACTTTAGCAAAGGATGGATAAAATCCCTGCATCACTTCTACCCATTTCTTAAATCCTTCTTCCACATCATCGAGCTTTTTCTCTAATTGTGCAGTAAACTCAACATCCACGATGTCATGAAAATAGTTTTTCATGATATCGTTAACTATTTTGCCCAACTCCGTAGGTAACAGTGTTTTGGCGTCCTTAACTACATAGCCCCTTGCAAGTATAGTAGTAATAGTTGGAGCGTACGTACTCGGTCTGCCTATTCCCTTTTCCTCTAGAGTCTTTACCAAACTCGCTTCGGTAAATCTTGGCGGTGGTTGAGTAAAATGTTGTTTAGGATCTATTTTTTTCTGCTTTAACTCTTCACCTTCAGCAAGCTCAGGAACATTGTTTTCTTTTTCTTCCCCTTCGTCATCTTTGCCTTCCTGATATAATACTATAAAACCTTTGAATTTCAATATCTGTCCATTAGCCCTAAAAACATAGTCCCCTGCAGTAATATCGGTATTTATTGTATCATACTCAGATGACGACATCTGGCTTGATACAAATCTGGACCAGATCAATTTGTATAGCTTATATTGTTCTTTTGTAAGAGAATCCTTTATAGTATCCGGCTCCATACTAATTTGTGAAGGTCTTATACATTCGTGAGCATCCTGCGAGGCACTTTTATTTTTAAATATACGCTTTTCTTGGGGAACATACTTTTCTCCGTATTTATCCTTAATAAAAGTTATAGCATCCTGCTGAGCCTCATTGGATATCCTTGTTGAATCGGTACGAATATAGGTCACAAGACCAAGTGCACCTACTCCCTTTACATCAATGCCTTCATATAGCTGTTGAGCAACAATCATGGTTTTTTTGGTCGTAAAACCCAATTTTCTTGCTGCTTCCTGCTGCATTGTACTAGTGATAAATGGAGGTGCAGGCGATTTTTTCTTCTCACCCTTTTTTATTTTTTTCACAACAAATGTCTTTTCTTTTATGTTTTCAAGTATATTTTTTACATCGTCTTCATTTTTAAGTTCTACCTTTTTGCCCTCTTTACCATAGAATTTAGCATTAAAAGAACTTTTCTTTCCTTTCTTCTCAAGAGTAGCATCTATTGTCCAATACTCTTCAGGCATAAAGTTTTCGATTTCTTCTTCCCTGTCACAAACTAACCTTGTAGCAACCGACTGAACTCTTCCTGCACTAAGTCCCTTCTTAACTTTCTTCCATAGAATAGGACTTATCTTATACCCCACTATTCTATCTAGTATCCTTCTAGCCTGCTGAGCATCTACAAGGTCTAGATCAATTTTCCTAGGTTCTTTAATAGCATTTTTAACTGCATTTTTAGTAATTTCATTAAAAGTCACCCTACACTTCTCGCTATTATCTATATTCAATAAAGTAGCCAAATGCCATGAAATAGCTTCACCCTCTCTATCAGGGTCAGTTGCTAAATATATCTTTTTTGCATTTTTAGCTTCTTTCTTTAGTTTGGCGATAACATCTCCCTTACCCCGTATAGTAATATATTTCGGTTCGAAATTATTATCAACATCCACACCGATCTGACTTTTTGGTAAATCCCTCACGTGACCTACAGAAGCTACAATCTTATAATCCTTACCTAAAAACTTTCCGATTGTATTAGCTTTTGCAGGAGACTCAACAATAACTAACTTATCAGCCATCTTTATCCTCCAGTCATGTTTGTCTACATTATTTTGCAATAATATTATTATACTCATACCTTAAAAAATTGCAAAACAATGATTATGGAATATACGTTGATACAAGAAAATCAACCGTATACCCTGTAATACAAAATAATACTTTCATTATAATCACAAAGTTATTAAAATTACTTTTGGTGTTTCAAAAAAATTCATTAGTCAATATATAAAGTTCCGCCCCAATAAAATCAGCTTTTTTAAAAAACCTATTGACAAGTTATTTTTTTTAGAATCACCTTACTATTATAATATTATGTATTTATTTATACAAATAATAATTTATAACTTTAGCTTATATATCTTTCCAGGAACCTGTTCAATAATACCTTTTAATTCCAACATAACAACAAGTGAATTTACGACTTTTATATTCAAACCAGTCTTATTTGCAATAATATCAATATGAGTAGGTTCCAATTTCAAACATTCCACGATTTTTACTTCATCTTTATCAAGTCCATTAAGCAATTTATCATCTTTTAGCTTGTTTGTAAAGGAATCCTTTTTATCATCACTAAAATATGCACCAATCTCTTCCAGAATATCTTCTATCGAAGTAACCATTTTAGCTCCTTCTTTTATCAGTTTATTCGTTCCGGTGCTGTTAAGGCTATTAACATTACCTGGTAGCGCAAATACCTCACGTCCCTGTTCCAATGCAAAATTTGCGGTTATGAGCGATCCGCTTCTTTCTCCTGCCTCTATAACTATAACACCCATTGATATTCCACTTATAATCCTGTTTCTTGCAGGAAAGTTACCAGCAAGCGGCTTTGTACCCGGTAAAAACTCCGATACACAAGCTCCATTTATTACTATGTTTTCCATAAGTTTTTTATTTTCGTAGGGATAAACAATATCTAGTCCACACCCTAAAACAGCAATAGTCCTTCCGCTTGTACTTATAACTCCTTTATGAGCATAGGTATCAATTCCTCTTGCCATCCCGCTAACAACAGTTATTCCACATCTTGAGAGCTCACGCGATACCACTTCTGCCATATTCAGACCGTACGATGTAGCTCTTCTTGATCCCACCACCGCCAAATACTTCTCTTCTTTATAGATATTTCCCTTGATATAAAGTATTAGTGGAGGGTCATAAATGTCTTTCAAATATTCGGGATAATTTTCATCTTTAATCGAAATTATCTTTATATCATTTGCATTTATATTTTCAATATGCTTATTTAAATTTTCTTTGTATTCCTTTTTTAACAGATTGGCAACATCTAGGCGTGTTAAAAAGGATTGAGTTGCTAAATCTATTTCTTTTGCAGTAAATATATTATATGGATCTTCAAAATATTCAAGCAGCTTTTTACTTTTAACTGCACCGATCCCAGGAATTGACCCAAGCCAAACCCAATATTTATAATTATCGAGCATATAAAAAACTCCTTGTCAATAAAAGTATATTTCTCGATATGATATCGTCTAATAAGCAAGAAGTCTTTAGAGTGCAAATAAAAATATATAGAATAGATGAGTAATTAACCCAAGAAGTAGAAAGATCTTACTTTTTATAGTATGTTCAGGAAATATGAAAACACCTTAATTTTCTTAATATTAAAAACCCTTAGATTGATGATCCAAATGGGGGATACTGCGGTTTTGGTAACTGTAGGAAGGGAGTACCTATTGTTTTATTGTTATAACTCTTTAATTTGGAGTTTTACACATTCTCGGTCTTTTATTGATTCCTAAAGCACCCAAAAAAGACCTAGGCATATTTTTGATGCTTAGGTCTTTTATATAGCTTTAAAATAGATAATTTTCTTACACTTTTCGATCAAGGCTTCTGTATTGTATCGCTTCTAGCAAATGCTCTTTAAGAATTCTTTCACTTCCTTCCATATCTGCTATCGTTCTTGACACCTTTAGAATTCTATTGTGAGCTCTTGCACTTAAGCCTAATCTTTCAAAGGCACTCTTTAGAATTTCACTGCATTTTTTATCCAGTTTACAGTACTTCTTTATCAGCATAGGCGTTAGTTCTGCATTCGAGAATATATTTAATCCTTTATATCTCTCCTGCTGAATCTTCCTAGCTCTGTTTACCCGATCTCTTATCACACTTGATTTTTCTCCTTCTTCGCGGCTTTCAAGATCTTTAAACTTCACCGAAGGCACTTCAATATGGATATCTAGACGATCTAGCAATGGTCCTGATAATTTGCCAAGATACTGCTGTATCTGCTTAGGCGAACAAGTACATTCTTTTGTGTCATCAAGGTAGTTTCCGCACTTACATGGATTTGCTGCACATATCAAGGTTGTCCTTGCGGGATATGTAAAAGTCGCATTAATCCTTGAAATAGTGACGGTTCCATCCTCTAAGGGCTGTCTTAATACCTCTAGGGCATCTTTATCAAACTCGGGAAGCTCATCTAAAAATAATACTCCAAAATGCGCAAGACTTATTTCACCCGGTTTTGGATACTTGCCCCCACCTATAAGGCTGACATTTGATATGGTATGGTGTGGAGCCCTGAAGGGCCGTTGAGTAATTAGTGAGACTTTGTCGGGCAAACTTCCTGCTATACTGTGTATTTTAGTTACTTCAAGGGCTTCCTCAAAAGTCATAGATGGAAGAATTGTTGGCAATCTCTTTGCAATCATTGTCTTACCACAGCCAGGGCTTCCTATCATAACACAGTTGTGCCCTCCCGATGCGGCAACTTCTAAAGCACGTTTAACATTTTCCTGGCCCTTGACATCGGCAAAATCCACATCATACTCTATATTGTTTTCAAACAACTCATTTAGATCTATATTATGTATTTTCAATTTGCAAAGGCCATTTAGGTGATTTACCACATCAACTATGTTCTTTGCAGGTAAAACGTTAATTCCATTAACTACTGACGCTTCATCAGCATTTTCTAGAGGCACAATAATATTTTCCATTCCGCTTTGCCTTGCACTGATGACCATAGGTAAAATCCCCTTGATTGGTTTGATTTCTCCATCTAACGAAAGCTCACCCATAAAAGCGTAATTATCAATATCCCTATTACTAATTTGCTCTGTGGCAATCAAAATACCTAGTGCTATCGGCAAATCAAAGGCTGACCCTTCCTTTTTCTTGTCTGCCGGTGCAAGATTTACTGTAATTCTTTTGATTGGAAATTCAAGACCTGCATTTTTGATAGCCGCACGAACACGCTCTTTAGACTCCTTTACTGCTGTATCACCTAGTCCAACCATGTCAAATGACGGAATACCATTAGATATATCAGTTTCTACAACAACAAGGTATCCGTCAATACCCATAAGCCCAAAGCTTTTAACCTTTGACAGCATATGACACGACCTTCCACAAATTCTATTTTTTTATTACTATATATTATATTATACAAATTTATCCGTATAAAAACAATTAAAAAATAAAAGAAGTTCATCAACCAACTCCTTTTTCATCTCAGTGGATTTACACAGCTCTGCATTACTACCTATTACCTTTAGCAATTTTTCTCCATAGCATTAGCAAGAAACATGTGCATGTTTTGTTCCATTAGAAGCATGTGGGAATCTATTCAGTCATTAGTATAATAATATTCACACTATGAAAAGTTATCCTTCAGCAGGATTTTCGCATACCCCTACAAACAGCAGACTACCGTTTTGTTCCGTAATACCGTAGATAAAAGGTCTGTCAAGAATCATATCCGCACGACCTTCCGGTTGTGCAGAACCGGCATAGCAGATCTGAGTAAAGGCCGATGCCTCCACACCATTTTCATCTATGGCAATATGTGTTTCTTGATGGACATCAGTAATAGAAGCCGTATGATCAGTTATACCAGTAAAATCTGCATTAGGCATGAAGGCAGATCTTACACCAAGGTTTTTGAGAACATCGGTCATTAAAAGCTTTGAACTAAAACTGAACTTAGGTATTTTCCATACCACCTCACCATAGAAGTTCTTTCCACCTTCAAATGTTTCCTTCATTTGCTCGGGAGATGAAAGCAACTCATAAGGTGAAATGCCATCATCAGGAAGTATAAATACCATCTGACTTGCATTTTTTAGTTGCAAACCGGCACGTGTAAACCCTTCTCCCTTTGTAAAATCTACCCACATGGATGAATGATTTAGAAAATCACACTTAACATTACCACCTTCTGAAAGATAAAATGTATCCTCGGCAGTTTCACTTTTATCAAAGGGGCAAATCCATTGGTCATAGAAATAAACAGTATTGAGTATTGAGAGTATTTGTTCATTAGGATCTGTATCAATCTTAGGAGATAGGGTACCGTTTGTGTTGACTGATACCCAATCTGACATAGCTTTTCCTGTTTCTGCACTAGCAAAGTCCACACTGTGAGAACTTGCGTAGAAATTTTTTGCTGCGTTTGTTATAAAATCCTCTATAAATACAATTGGTTCACCATTCATATCATCATCCATCCAAATGGAGTTTGCGATTTTAAGCTTCCCGATGCTATTATCACGATAAAGTAACCGGTATAAGTTTCCACACTGCATAGAGAGGGTTTTAGTATCAGAAACACCTAACATATCAAGCAATTCTGCCTCTGTATCATTTTTTGCACCGGAGGTTGCAAGGGCCAAAGCATAATACAGTGAAATAGGCGAATAATTAACGTTCTTACCTGCCTTCGTAAGAATAAGGGGACTCGTCTTATATGAAAAGTCATTAAGAGCCTTAATAAAGTTTTTATCAACAGGATTTTCTTCTCTTATCATCCTATTTGCATCATAGTCCTCAAAGGCATAAGCCCTTGGATAAACCACATCTAAAATACCTCTTATAAGAGGGTTTTTATTTAAAACAGTTTCTAAATGATGGTTTTCTTTTAAATCAGATCCTATATCACGGCTTTCATGTAAACTAGATCCTATATCAGGGCTTTCATTTTCCACTTTAGGAATAAGCCGGATAATACCAAATATCAATGCAGCACAAGCTGCAAAAACAGTCCATTTATACCATTTAGGGCTTTTCTTTTTTAATTTTGTTGTTTTTGCTTCTTCAATCATTTCATCACTAACATTTGTAATTGCATCAAATAATTTCTTTTCTTTCACAGTAACACTCCTTCCTTTTCCATTGCAGTCTTTAGATTTTGTCTCAATCGATACATTCTCGCCGCTAACTTAATTTGTGTTGTGTTACATTCATAAGCTAGTTTTTTGATTGAATCTCCAAACCAATAACGGCGTAGGAACAACACACGGTTTTCTTGTGACAGCGTACACAGCCAATCGCTTATGAATTCCGATAGTTCTTTTTTATCAACTGCCTTTTCAACACTATTCGAAGCAGGAACGCAGTCGGACAATTCAGAGAGCAGCACTTCTGCAGCATTATACCGTTTTTGTGCTCGGTTTTTATGCCAACGGTTGATTGACAGGTTTCTCACCATACGCCCCAGAAATGCCGTCAAAGAATTGGGCTTTTGCGGCGGCATTATATCCCACGCATTATTGTATGTATCATTAACGCATTCCTCACTATCCTCATGATTGGACAAGATGTTAAAAGCAATACTATGCAATAAACGTCCATATTTTGTATTGGTTTCTTGTATAGCAGTTTCATCACGCGACCAGTACAGCTTGATGATTTGTATATCCTCCATGTGTACCTCCTTTCTCTGTGGTATTAAAAGCTCTCACTTATATAGACAGGAAATTAGAAAAAATATTCTATTATACTAAAAATAAATTGGAGACTTGACTTAATTGTTTATCTATAACATCTACATCTATCCTATATCCAGAACCCTATGGATTTATCTATTCTGCCAACTCGGCCTTATTAAATTTTCTGATCTTTTTCTATCCCTTGATATGTTTTGGTTGAAGAAGTCGAAACATTTTGTAAATAATACCACCCACTGAAAATATTAATATCAAATTCTGCTATGCAGGATAAACTTTATTTTCCTAAGCCATTGCATCTTCTACCTCTCAAGAGTTTGTTTATTAGTAAATGCACTATCTTAAGAAATATCAAAAATGCCACGAAGTGTAATATCTTCGTGGCAGGCAAACTCCATGCGACTATTTTTCTATCGGAAATTTACTAATAAACCCAAGAAGCTTTTGTCTCATGTACCCAAAGTCTAAAGCGTTTATTTGACTATCGCCATTAACATCTGCCGCTTCTTTATTATATTTTGAATCCCCTATGATTATAGTACCTAACAAACCACTTCTCATAGTTGCAAAATCTAAAGAATTAAAAACACCATCACGGTTAACATCACCAACTACAAATGGAGCTTTTGTAGGTGTCGGAGTTGGATTAGAAGGTGGTGTTTTGGTGACATCCGGTATGCTAAGATCTCCATAATGCTTGGTTACAGCTGCTAGCGCACCAACAAAACCTGCGTTGTAGTCAATGGCAACCTCTGTATATTGATATTCGTGTACACTGTCTTTATACTCGTCTTTAATGTCGGGACCGCCAATCAAAGCACCAAGCAGAACATATTTCGCAGGATATGTATTGGCATTGTCGGCATAGCCCTGTCCACCTTGTGCTGCCCTATGGTGAGGATGTTGTGACCATTTATTTCCCATTCCTACCACATAGGACATGTTTTCCGGGTTGTCACCTAAAATGTAGTCCATCTGGGATTTCAACATTTCTATGTAGCCCTTATCAGGATTCTGCTTATAATAAATACTTGCAACCATTGATGCTGCTGATGCATATCTCAAAACTCCCCAATAATTTAGATATTTTAACCCACCGGGAGTTGTTTCTAAAGTATTCATCCAGTAATCCAAGTTGTTTTCTACGGCATTCTTATACGTTTGTTCTCCTGTAACTTCAGCTAATTTGACAAACGCAGGAATATACATATCATCCCAACACATGGTCCATCTATGTGCAAAAGGATTGTCCCCGTTTTCATTTTTTATTACAATAAACTCTTTTGCTTCATCAATATAAGAACTGTCACCTGTTGCAATATTCAACCATACAGCTCCCCATGCCAAATCATCATAAATGCTTGTTGACCTATAAAAATACTGCCCATCCCCGGCTCCTTTATTCGTTGTACCCATTGAATACAATTCTTTTGCTGCTTGAAGGCATTTATTGGCATATGTAGAGTCAATATCTTTATAGTTTAGATACATAATTGCAAGAGCCGCTGCTGTCTCTCCTAGCACATCACTTGCAGGTTTAGTTGAGTCTGCCACACACACAGTGGGTCTATCTCCTGTTTGAATTTCAGGAGCACCCCAATATTGGTGATCTGCCTCGCCATCACCCACTTGATAGTAAAAAGTATTGGCATCGGGATGGCTTTTTAAAAAGTAGTCAGTGAAATATTTTAACTGTTCAAGCATTTTTGTCTTGTTGCCAGATGCTTCAAATACTTCATCATATTCATATAATGCCCATCCGAGTACCGATGCTGTATATGCTTGAGGAAGTCCAAACTTTACGTGATCTCCGGCATCATGATAACCGCCTGTCAAATCTAATCCCACATCACTTCCGTCGGATGTATGACATGCACTTCTCCAACTGAACACATTGTTAATTTCAACATCTCCACCACACTTATTTGCATCATAGAAACCAACTGCATTTTTAAGTGCCATTGAGTAATCGTAACTTGCCGCTAATACATTTCCTAAAGGCGTAATAATAGATGCTGATAGCATTGCAACACAAGAAAATAGCGCAACAGCTTTCTTAATGTTCTCAGTAGTATTCATATTCCTCCCCCTCTTTGACTAAAAATTTTATATATTAGGTAAATTAAAAAAATCAGCATTTATCCAAACATATATTTAAAAATCAATTCCGCTATATACATTTTCAAGTTGGACTGATTCTCTCGTATTACCTCTTCTTTTTCTATTAATTAATAGGATAATCACTAAAATTACCACAATTATTAAGAATATACGTAACATAATTCTTACTTTTCTAAACGTATTCTTACCTGATACTCTTTCTCTGTTTTCTATTACTGTCTTGTCCTCATGATTTAATTCAAGGCTTCTATCAAAATCCTTTAATGCCTCTTTATACTTTCCTTTATTCTCTAAAGCTAAAGCCCTATTATTATAAATTCTATAATCCTCAATATTATTCTCAAGGGCTATATTACAGCCTTCAAGTGCATCATTATATCTCAAAAGTCCTATAAGTGCATTACTTTTATTTATATAAAGTCTATAATTCTCAGGATCAATTTCAATTGATTTTTCACTATTCTCAAGAGCTTCTTCAAATCTTTGAAGTTCTACAAAGACATAGGCTTTGTTTTCATATATTGAAGATAGAATCTCTACATCCTTAGGTTGGAATCCTAGCGCACTTTCAAAGTTACTTAAGGCTTCTTCATATTTTTCCTGTCCTACTTGCGCAACCCCCATATTTGTGTAGGCTTGAACACCTATCTTGACATTTTTCACACCAACCTCTAGAGCCATTTTACAAGCTTCAATTGCTTCAACATATCTTCGAAGATTGTTTAGTGAATACGCTTTTGAAATATAAACCTCATATATTTCAGAGTCAATTTTAATAGACTTATCACAAGCTACAATAGCCTCTTCATATCTGCCTAGTTTACCTAATGCATTGCCTTTATATGAATATGCTAGAGCAGCTTCACTATTCAACTCAATAGCCTTTTCTGCCCCTGCAATAGCCTCTTCATATTTTTGAAGCCCACAAAGTGCACCTGCTTTATTGACCAAGATACGCGATTCGATATTAGCATTTTTTGAAACATTTAATTTAGTAGCTTTTTCTGAGCATATAATTGATTCTTCATATTCTTCAATATTTAACAAGAAATATGCTTTATTTAAATATGCCTTAATAAAGCTACTTTCAATTGCTATAATGTTATCACACATTTTTATCGCTTCATCATATTTCCCTTGATAATTATAGGCCAAACTCATAGCAATATATGCATCCATATTTGAGCTATCAAGTTCTAATGCTTTATTACTAGCTGTCAGGGCTTCTCCAGTCCTGCCAATGTATGCTAGTGCACATCCCATATTTGAGTATGCCAAAGAAAGCTTCTTTTTATCTCTATTACTCATTGATATAAGCTCATTCGATGTATCTATCACTTCAGTATATCGTTTCATATTTAGCAAGATACTGCCTTTCAAAATATATCCATCCGATTGTTTAGAATACTTCGATATATATTTATTGATGCTTTCAAGGGCATAATCTAATTTCTGAGACTCCATCAAACAGACACCTTTATTGAAATACGCCTCTCTATAGCCAGAATCCAAATAAATTACACGTTCATAAAGTGCTACAGCCTCGTTATACTTTCCAAGATTTGAAAAACACACCGCTTTGTAATAGTAGAAATCAGCCACATCAGAATCTAGCTCAATAGCTTTGTTATAACTTTGTATAGCTTCTTCAAATTTTTCCGATTCAAAAAGGGAATTCCCTTCATTGAAATAGTCCATAGAGGTTACTGCATACGATACAACAGACATAATACAAATCGAAATCAGAAGAAAACATGTTGTTACAATTACTTTTACTGCATTATTCATTTTTCAAACTCCTTAAAATGCTATTAATATTCTCAAGTAATAGTATTATACCATAAGCCCAAAACAATAATCAACAAAACAAGACAGGTGGAAACCCTGATTGCTGAGCTTTTTGAAAAATGTTATAATGAAAAAAACAGAAATATATTTGCTTGAGGTGTTTTGGAGAATCACTTAAGACCGTTTCTAAATATAAAATTTTCTGAGGAGGACCCATTTTTATGGATTACAAAGATTTGGTTAAATCAGCAAACGATATAAAGCAGAATGCCTATGCTCCATATTCAAACTTCCATGTTGGTGCCGCACTTATCGGTAGCTCGGGTAAAGTATATACCGGAGTAAATGTAGAAAACTCCTCCTACGGAGCAACTATATGCGCTGAGAGAACTGCCATATTAAAAGCTATATCAGAAGGTGAGAAAAAGATAAAAGCCCTTGCAATCGCAAGTGATTCCGAAGACTATACTTTCCCTTGCGGTATATGCAGACAAGTTATTTTGGAATTTGCAGATGAAGATCTTGTTATTCTTTGCAGCAATAATAAAGGTGAATATAAGGTTTACACGCTTAATGATTTATTACCAAATGCATTTATATTTAAGAAATAAAAAATCCCTTAGCACTTAGATGTGTAATAAACACGGAGTATTGCTAACAGATAACAATACTCCGTATTTTTCATAAATCTACTTTCTTAATATCGCTTCATTTGAAAATGCAAGTCTTTGAAGTGAAACCGGATCAATAACCTCCGTCTTACCTATCACTTCTATACTGCCCTGAAACTCTGAATTCCTTAGCTTAACTTTTAGCTTGATTTTTTGATTTGCGTTTGCAAATACAACATTTTCAATTTTTATTTTCAGATACAATTCATTCTTATTGTCAATTAAATAATTCTGTGAAACAACTATCAACCCCGGAGTATTACCTGAGGTATCTAGTTCAACACCATTGAATATATTTTCAGGATTTATAAAACCCCCATCTTTCTTAAATTTAAGATTCAACTCGTAAGTTTCCGGTCTCAAATCATTATCTATTTCTTCTGGAGCTGGTATCACTGCGTCAAAAGTACTAGTGCTGTTTTGTTTTATAAGGTTTGTCATAATAGGCTTAGGAACTCTTACATTATTCAAGCCGTAAGTAGTTTCAACAGAATCCCGAGGATTTAGAACCCCGTATTCCGAAGCTTTCAAAGTAAACTCATAGCATCGGATGTTTGCAGTCTTAACATTGAACTTATATGTTATCACTTCACTTTGGTTGGGTTTCAACTCAATTTTATCGGGATATCCCTTTGCATTAATACTCTTTATCCAAGGATATTTCTCATTGTATCTACCATATTCTATTGCAGAGGTCAACTCCCAAAGTTTATCATCATAAGCTGAACTCAATTCATAAGTCTGAGTTTTAGCTCCGTAGTTTGTAACGGTTGCTTCAACAGAGAATTCATTGCTTCCATCCCAGAAATTAGCCGTAGTTTCATCAAAGCTTACACCTATCTTAGACATCCATCCAAAAAGATTATAGCAGAACTTATAGTCTTCTACAGCCTTTCCGCCTCCCCGGTCTACAAATTTTGTAATTCCGCAGCCAATGTCACTTGTAGTTATTACAATTCTACCTTCCGGTCCGTTGTCATTATTAATACTTCTCGTTACAATGTTCGGACGCTTCATCCCTGTTTGGGGATTTTCTATATTTAGCAATACAGTGTCTGTGGGTAATATGCCTGAAAGATAGCGGTTATCATCATTTAGCCACTCTTCTCCGTCTCCGAGCATAGAAATTTCATTGTTTTTATTTATAAGTCCCGGAGCATAAACCCTTGTCGTCTTTTCACGGTCTATTGTATAAATGTTGTCAAACAAAGGGTGTACTTTCCCTTCAGATTCAAGTACAGGTACTTGTGGGTATTTGTAATTGTCTCCAGGATTTTCTGAAACAAAACCCACCTCTTCGGTAAATCCATCTCCTGCTTTTATCTCTAAGCCTAAGCAGTTTTCCCACCACAACTGTCCTCCGGCCTTCAAAAATTGTTTTACCTTCTGCTGAACATCCGTCGGATATGTTATACTTCCATGGGAGGTCTGGAATAAAACGTCATAATCCTTTGCAATTTTCTCTGGTGTAAGACTACTGTCTCTTATGGAAATCTCCCAATATTTAAAGAACTTAGACTTTTTCATGTTTTCCTTGTCACCAACAACCCCTGTACCTGTCATATCAGCTTCAAGATCGGTCTGTGCCTTTGCAACGCTTCTTAAGTCCTTAAAGTATTTACTAAATTCATAATAACTTTTATTGTCTAAACCCTCAATATTTGATGAGCTGTACTCCATAACATCCTTAAATTCGGCTTTGTCAAACACAGGCGGATGTGGATTTACCAGTACCCAATCCATCGGTTTATTTATATTTCTATCTAATAGCTCCATTATGGTAAAATCGGGATTAGGGTCATTAACATCCATGTTGTTTATCGTATCCCTAGCCGGTGCCGGAAGTATTAAAATACCCACATTAACATTTCTTTTCTTTGCTGTAATTCTCGGCACTGCTAGTAATTCTTTCCCCTTAGGTTTTATAAAATTATTTTCATCATGCTTCAAGGCATTGTATATAAAAGCTGCAGCCTCTCCTCTTGTAACAGGATTCTTTGGATTTAGGTTCCCGAGCTGGTCCCCTTTCATCAAATTATTTTCCAGTGCAATCTCCACAAAATACCTGAAACTATCGGTTACATCTTTGGCATCTGTATTTTTGTAATTATTCAATTTTGCAGACCCTTCAAGTTCTGGATCAAGAGCAAAAACCTTTCCGCCTTGGTTATAATCAAGTCTCCTTGTGCCAATTATAGCCATAGCAAACTCTTCACGTCTTACCTTTTTACTCTCTTCATACTGCTTTGCATTATATGGAGCTTTTGAATTAACATCGTACCTTAACATCTTTTCTTTGTAAAAGTAATTGTAGTATGCACTCATATAGTGATACGCCCAAAACTCCGGCGGTACGTCTGAGAGCTTTCTAAATCTTTCAGGAATGAAACTTTCATCACTTTCAGCAATAGACCTCTTCATAACGTTGAAAAGCATATATGCTGCATGCTCCCCTATAATATGATCACCAGGCTTATACTGATCGGTTCCCTTACCGAAAATCACTCCCTGACTTGCAAGCTCCATTACAGGAACATAAAACCAATCCTTTATTTTTACATCCTCAAACGCCTTAGAATATATGACTTTATTTAATTCAATACCAGCAACAGTAACCATGCCACTTTTAGCCTTACAATCTATCGAAAGCTTTCCGTCCTCAAGTACCTTTACAAGATAAGGCCCACTTTTAAGCCAGCCTCTGTCAGTTTTCTCCATATCAATAGTATCAAAAACCACTCCGTTTGCAATTAAGTCAAATACTTGCTTATTATCTTTTTGATATTCTGCTGTATACAGATACAACTCGTACAAACTATTTGTGTCAAGCGAAAACTTGAAATTCACATTATATCCTCTGATATTGCTGTTAAGAAGCTCCTTCAAATTCTGGTCTGCCTTTATCGTATTTTGTTCTTCAGGATCAAATGCAAACCAGTCAATATTTGAAATGATTGCTCCTCCTTTATCATCGGTTATGTAAAGATCATGAACCCCAGTCACACTAAAGTTCAAATCAGCCTCATAAACTGCTTTATTTCCGTTTGTAGTAACGGTTGCAACAGACCTTCCCGTCGGACTGTCAAGCCTTACTTCCATAGTTCCGCTCATTCCACTTGATATTTGTGCTTTGAATTTATCAAAATTGCCGTAATCACTTAAATGCACCTGCTTATACAAATAATAGTTATCCTTAGCTTCATCATAACTATTTGCATCAATAGGATCAAAAGGTCCTCTCAAAAATTGGAACCAATTGATGTTATATAAACCAGTTCTTTCACCAACAAATCCCAAATACACTCTATGTGTACCTTCAATACTTTTATCAAGCTCGCAGAAAACATCTTGGTATACTTCCCAACCTCCTGTTCTTTCTACTTTTACCTTTCCGATAACTTCACCAGAAGGTGAATCAAGCTTCAACTCAATATATCCACCTTCGGTATCACTTGATACTCTGGCCATAAAACCTCTTGTACCCTTCGTAAAATACACATTTTCATAAGCTGCATAGTCCCCGTTATCAATATATGCTAAATTTTGTGTCTCATCTTCATCAGGACAACTTTCCAATACTAGTCCGTGATTTTCCACTAAATATTCTGCTTCAATCCTCGACAAAGCATTTATCGAGGAACTTGGTATCACTTCAAAAGTTGGTTCTCCGACAGCTGTTGTAACATTACTTACTGAACCCTCTCTTTTGAAATTAACCCCATCAATATTTGCATCCTGATTACCCCCTAAATTTACAGAAACAGACGGTACGACATTTTTAGTACAATAGTACTGAACCGTCTCCGTACTTGCAAATGCTTGCGCGGTATAGCTAACTACAAAAAAGGCTGCGGCTGAAACTAAGGCTGTCAATCTTTTAAGACTTGTTTTTCTCACTATTAATCTCCTCCTAAAATTAAAAAATTTTCATTTTTTACTTGTATGCTTTGTTTTAGGTGATTTCAAAAAAGTAACTGGTCAATGGGTGAAATAAGCTGATTTGCCTAGATTTATCCTATCATAAAAAGCATACATCAACAACTTTTTTATTATTTATTTTCCTGTAACAATTTCCCTCAGACTAGAATATAAATGAATATGCAAAATTTATGTA
The DNA here is from genome assembly GCA_964466645.1 of uncultured Acetivibrio sp. Lineage (GTDB taxonomy): Bacteria > Bacillota > Clostridia > Acetivibrionales > Acetivibrionaceae > Acetivibrio. The sequence continues at coordinate 19,176 of CAYXPB010000015.1, forward strand.
AACTGAATGAACAAACTTAAAAGCAACTTTTTTACTTAGTCTATTCCAAAAAGCAACTGGTCAATGGGTGTTTCAAAAAAAGCTGATTTTATTAGTTTGGAACTATATATATTAACTAATGAGTTTTTTTGAAACACCTTATTCCTTTAATTAGCGATTTATATGTTTTGAAAGGAGAAAAAATAATGACAGATAGCTTGTTAACAAAAAGATTTGTAGAGGTATTCAGTGATTCCCATAGGAGCGATCTTCAAACTAGACTCAACACTTTTATATTCTATCTTAAAAAGGGCAATATTGATGAACTCACTGAAATAATGGAGAAAGTAAATAAAGACCTAATCATAAATAAAATTCTTGAAACTGATAAATCAACACTAAGGAAGCATTGCATAAATATATCTGAACTCAGGAGAAGACTTACTGAGTCTGACCTTGATAAAATACGACGGTTCAGTGGTCAAAAAGGCGATATCGTTGTAATCAAAATCAAAGAGTTAATAAACTGGTAGCTGATTTTAATATTTAAGGGCTGCCAATTCAAAAGCTTGGCAACCCTTAATACAATTAGTTATATTAAATTTATTACTTGAGCTCTATTTCATTGCACATATACTATTGTCTTAAAATACTATTCCACAATAGTTATTTTTCCTGCTGCAAATTCAGAGCTCATACTTGCTAATAAATTATCTCCAAAAGTAGCTCTTCCATAATTGCTTATTGAATACTCACCAGCTTTTGCATCCTTTTTAACTTCAAGTTTGATAGTTGCAAAAACTCCATTTTTAAGTATTGGTTCATCTTTCATTGTATAGTCTAAAAATAGAAATTTAATTTTTGGCACATCTGGTCCAGCTCCTGGCTTTGGAGTAGCTTTCGGATCAGGCTTTTCTAAATTGGCAGCAAAATTCACACCTGCATTGGTTACAATTTCTCCTGCTATTACTTCTTTGTAATCAAAATTATCAGTGTCAAAGACAATTGCAAAGTCTGTTGTTGAAATTCCTATATTAGATATGTTTGATATGGTAATAGGAATCTCCACTATTTCTCCTGCCTTAGCCTCTACAGAACCGATAGCAACACCAATTGTATCTGCAGCAGATGTTGGTTTCGGAGTTGGTTTCGCTGTCGAAGAAGTTGACGAATTCGAAGTAGCTACTGGAGTTGTTGCTGGAGTTGTTACTGGAGTACTAGTTGCCTTCATTGCAACTTCAGCCTGCATTAATTCTGCATTCCAATCAACATCTACTCCTAACACATCGCCTAATGCTCTCAAAGGTAGATACGTTCTTCCTTCTACAACTATTGGTGGATTTTCTGAAACAAACTCTTCTCCTCTTACCATTACCTTAAAGGTAGCCTTTTCTGCTTTCCAACTTGTAACGGTATCTACAACGGCTTGAACTGGAGCAGCCACTTCACCGGATGCAGGTTCCTTTTCTCCCATAGCTACTTCAGCCTGCTTCAATTCGGCATTCCACTCAACATTTACATCTAAGGCATCTCCCATAGCCCTTAGAGGCAAATAAGTTCTTCCTTCAACCACAATCGCAGGGTTTTCTGAAATAAACTCTTCTCCCCTTACCATTACCTTAAAGGTAGCCTTTTCTGCTTTCCAACTAGTTGTCTCTGCATATGTACATACACTAGTTGCTAAAATACCACTAATAACTAAACTGCTGAATAATTTTTTCATAATTGAACACACTCCATTTGGTTATATTGATTAATGATTATTATACCATAAATACTTATAGCTTGTCACCATTTTAGGTCAATGGTAATTATGGCATCTTCCACCAAATAATTATATCAAAATTTCTCAGAAAGTAAACATTAATTAACATTTAAGTTACATTCTTATAGATTAATATTCTACCAGTTTATTTTTTTGAAATGGCCTTATCCATTAATAATTCACTATTAATAATACTTATAACATCATCTTTAAACTTATTGATAAAAAAATGACCATCCTCAAACTCATAAAAATTACAGGTCTTATTTGTATATTCTTGCCACCTACTTGCATTTTTTCCAATAATATATTTGTCATTTTTTCCATTCAAAACAGTAATGTCACAATTTAGCCTTAATAAACTGCCAAAGTGTTTATACGTTTCAACAAGCTTGTAATCCGATCTTAAAATCGGCAAAAACAGATCCAGTAATTCCTTATTGTCTACTACAGCTTTATTTGTCCCACCTAATTTGACAACACTATCAATAAACTCTTTGTCAGGAAGTAAATATACATGTTCCTCTTCCGTTTCAATATATGGCGGATATCTACCGGACAAAAATACATGAATAGGTTCTTGCTTTGTATGATGAATTATTTTGCGAATTAATTCATATGCAAATATGGTACCCATACTATGCCCAAACACTGCATAAGGTGTCCCGTCCAATTCATCGGATATTTTCATGTATATATCCTCTATAGCTTCATCAACACTATGATATAAAGGTTCCCCGAAACGCTTGCCTCTTCCTGAAAGCTCTATAGGTTTTAAGTCTATTCTTCTATCTAATTGCCTCCTCCAACTCATATATGTCATAGCTGAGCCTCCTGCAAAAGGTAAGCAGAAAAGTTTTATTTTTTCCAAACTCAATCCCCCCCCTAAACAATGTATTTTAATTTCGATCCATCATGAAACTTATATTTTTAAACATAGAGCTCTTACTCTGAGTTCACCTGATTTTCAAACAACATAAAATACTGTAAATTAGAATATTTGTTCAGTAATGCTCTTTCATCATCCTTTAAGGTTTCAGTAAAATTCCCGTTACTGGTTTTATAGAACCTGCTAGTAATAACAGGCAACTGAGTCTTTATATCTTCTAAACAATTGAAATAGGCCGAATCATTAATCCCCATATAATCAAGAAATACTGTGCTTAAGTAATTTGAACTAATTTTCGGTGCTTCTCCTAAGGGCAAAACTTTCCCTTGCTGCTCAAACAAATACCTAGCAGAATCATTACTCCAAATAAAGTAGGGTGTCTCATAAGTATTCAAGTACTCTTCAACACCACCGGATGCTCCTACACTGTATTTCATTGCCTTATAGCCTGCAAACTCACTTCCCAAAAACGGAAGATGATCACCAAAATACACCAATACTACAGGTTCTTCCGATTCTTTCAATTGCTCAACTAAATATCCTAAGGCCTCATCATTTTGTTTAAGACCTCCTATATAATTGTTTATTAAGTGATAATACTGCTCCTCTACAGAATCATTGTGCTTTAAAATCTCAGGATAACCAATAGGCTCATTAGGGTATGGTCCGTGGTTTTCTATTGTAACTGTAAAATTAAAATAAGGATTGTCCGTATCACTTTCTAAATGATTTTTAAAATCCTTCAATAAGAATTTATAAGTATCCATATCCGATACATAACCTGTAAGGGTTTTTGTGTTTCTTTCAGTTACATCAACAGCAAAAAAACGTTTGTCAAACCCAAAATAATCATATACATTAAACCTATTATAGAACCATTGATATCCTGGATGCAATGCCGTTGTATTATATCCTTTATTCGCAAATAATCTCGCGAGAGAAAAGGTATCTTTGCGTATATATGCAGAATACGTATCTGCAACCCAATTTGAAATACTAAGACAAGTTCCGGTCAGAAATGCACATTCGGTACAAGCAGTACCTCCTCCATAAACATTGGTGACCATCTTACCATGATAGGCTTCTTCAATAATTTTATTATAGTTTTTTAGAGGATCCTTTGAAGTGTAAAACTCGACCCCTGGAATTCTATCAATATCAAAGAAAGCCTCACTCATAATTGCAATAACATGAGGCATTTTACTATTTAAATCTGTAGTATTCGCAACTTGAATAGCTTCTTCATTTTCATAAGTATCAAGTACTTCCTTAACTTCTTGAGCTAAGTATCCTTTAGGTGGAGATAATTTCAATGAGTTTGCCTTAACCAAAAAGGAATATATAAACCCCCTTGACCTGACTATATCTACTGAGGAATAAATAGTTCCCTCAACTTTAAATTTGTCATAAAGATTTTCATTTTTATAAAAAGCATTATATAAGACACCCGAAAGCAATACAGAGACAATAATACCAATTGTTTTATATAACCACCCCGTTGGTTTTGATTTCATTATTAAGAACAAACTGATACCGCCTATTAAAAACAAAATTATCACAAAAATCAGACTGATGTTAATAGGCAGTTCACTTATCTTTATAACGTTAGTGGATTCATTTCCTAAAAGAATATCTGCCGGCACAAAAGGTTCATGCCTCAAACTTATTTTAAAATAATTAACCAGTTGTATCATTAAATAAAAACTGCCCGATACAAGATATGAAATCCACAACCTTGAAGTCAGAAAAAAAACACACAGCATAACCAATGTTAAAGGCAGTGTATTTAATAAAAACAAAGCTGGTTGCATTAAATAAAGCAGTAGTACATTAATAGAAAAAGTCGAGGAAATAAAAATCCCCATAACTGATATCCATATAGACAATCCAATAAGCAAAATTATATTTTTCAAATTGCTATCCACATATATTTTGGATATATGCAAAAAAGTATTTTTATATAGTCTACTAAAATTATTCTTTTCCATTAAAAGTCATCCTATCCTTTGTTCAAATAGCTTAGTTATTTCAAAAAATAACCTATTCAATATTCAAGTCACAAATCCCATCACGGGAGCTTAATATATTCCAAAGAGAAGAACATTACTTTGCTAAGCAAAAAAACAAATCATTTTTTTTGAAATGGCGATTGTAAAGTTTTCTTGGAATCAACTTATAAAAGTCTAAACAATTCTAACATACTACACACTTTAAAATCAATAAATCCATATACTTTTTTTGCTCATTTTGCTTTATTGAATTTATGCAAATTATATGATATTATTAAGAAAAATGGTGTAATTACTATATTGATTTTTAATCACAACTTTGGAATGATCTGATAGTTTTCGGAGTAAATCAAACACAGATCCAACAAAGCGAAATTAGGTTTATTAATTGATTGGGGGAAATAACCTAGAAGGCTTTTATTAGTAATATTATATGGTGGTCAATATTCATTGTTATGTATATTCCAAAATTATATTTGTTATTTTCAAAGCAACTATTCAACTCGTATTCCATCGCCCATATAAAAACAGTTTAATATATAAGGCATTTTTTGCGGAGCCTTCAATATTAATGCCTATAGAAACTTTATATAATTTTAAATATTTTTTAGGAGGAAAGAAAAATGAAAAAATTAATTGTTTTTTCTATTTTATTGGTAATGCTTGTTACATTATTACCAACGCCACTTACGCAAATTTCAGCCGAGACTTCTGATATTGGAGACCCTAATGATGACTGGCTTCATGTGGAAGGTACCAATATTGTTGATAAGTACGGCAACAAAGTGTGGTTGACCGGAGCTAACTGGTTTGGCTTTAATTGCAGAGAAATGATGCTTTTAGATTCTTATCACAGCGATATCGTAGCCGATATAAAAATTGTTGCCGATAAGGGTATTAATGTAGTCAGAATGCCAATTGCCACCGACCTTTTATACGCTTGGAGCAAAGGTGATTATCCAATGTCCACAGATACATATTTTAACAACCCTGCTGTAGAAGGAATGAACAGCTTTGAATTGTTTAATTTCATGTTGGATAATTTTAGAGAAGTAGGAATTAAAGTTATTATTGATGTACATAGTGCTGAAACGGATAATATGGGACATACTCACCCACTTTGGTATAAAGACTCTATAACTGAAGAAGTTTTCAAATCTGCTTGGGTTTGGATGGCTAGCCAATATAAAGACGACGATATAATAATTGGTTTTGATCTTAAAAACGAGCCTCATACAAATTCCGGTACTCTTAAAATAAAAAACGAAAGTGCCATTTGGGATGACTCTGATCACAAAAACAACTGGAAAAGAGTAGCTCAAGAAACTTCACTCGAAATATTGAAGGTACATCCTAATGTATTAATATTTGTTGAAGGTGTTGAAATGTATCCTAAAGATGGCAAATGGGATGACGAATCCTTTGATACAAGCCCTTGGACAGGAACTGACGATTACTACGGAAATTGGTGGGGTGGTAATTTAAGAGGTGTAAAAGATTACCCTATCAATTTAGGAAAATATCAAAGTCAGCTTGTTTACTCCCCTCATGATTATGGTCCACTAGTTTATGAACAAACATGGTTCGCAGGTGATTTTGTCACTGCAAACGATGCAGCTGCAAAAAAAATACTATATGAACAATGTTGGAGAGACAATTGGGGATTTATTATGGAAGATGGAATATCTCCTCTACTTATAGGCGAATGGGGCGGATTAACTGAAGGCGGTGACAAACTTCTCGATGTTAACCTTAAATATTTAAGATGTATGAGAAATTATATTTTAGAAAACAAATACAAACTCCACCACACTCTATGGTGTATAAATATTGACTCAGCCGATACGGGCGGATTGTTCACTCGTGATGAAGGTACTCCTTTTGAAGGTGGAAGAGATTTAAAATGGAACGATAACAAATATGATAATTATTTATTGCCTGTTTTATGGAAAAATGAAGACGGTAAGTTCCAAGGTTTAGACCACAAAATACCACTAGGTAACAATGGTGTATCATTACCTACAGGTTCATCACCTGTGACACCTACAAAATCACCTGTAACAACTACCCCTACAGTAACCCCTACTCCAACCAGTTCGGGTATTATAAAAGGTGATGTAGATGGTAATGGTTCCGTTAACGCAATTGACTTTGCTATGTTCAGAAAATATCTTCTTGGAAATATTAAGGAATTACCTGTAGAAGATGATATCGCAGCTGGAGATTTAAATGGTGACGGAGAAGTAAATGCAATTGACTTTGCCACCTTGCGCATGTACCTTTTAGGGATGATTAGTAAATTTAATGCATAGTGTCTTTCAAAAACCAATGCGGTGATTCAAAAAAAGATAGGTTATTTTTTGAAATGGCCAAAACTAAAGTTAAGCTTAAACATAGTCAATTATGAGACATCAAGAGCCATCCTTTTTCGAAGGCTCTTGATGTCCTGTATTATGACAATAGATTATTTATATTAATTTAATCAGAAATAGAATTCAAAATTCTTGCCAAAAATACCATTTTAATCGTAATATTATAATATAAGCACATTCTTTATAATTATTATGTGCATAAATTTTTTATAGGAGGATTAGATATGAAGGTATTAAAAAGTATTAAATCGTGTACAGCTATTGTGTTATCTGCTGTGATGGTTTTGGGATTAACACTTTCAACAAGTTTATTTCAAACTAACGAAGTAAATGCAGCAATGGTTTCCGGCGACAAATTTGTAGGAAATATTATTGCTGGTAACGTACCATCCAATTACGAAACTTATTGGAATCAGGTAACACCCGAAAATTCAACAAAATGGGGCAGTGTTGAATCTAGCAGGGACAGAATGAACTGGAATCAGTCCGATATGGCTTATAATTATGCCAAAACTAATGGTATGCCCTTTAAATTTCACACTTTAGTATGGGGAAACCAAGAGCCAAACTGGATAGGCAGTCTTTCAGCATCCGAACAAAAGGAAGAAGTATTGGAGTGGTTTGAAGCTGCGGCAGAAAAATATCCTGATTGCGAATTCGTGGATGTTGTTAACGAACCTTTACATGCACCAGCATCCTTTAGAAATGCAATAGGTGGAAGTGGATCAACTGGATGGGATTGGGTAGTATGGTCCTTTGAACAGGCAAGAAAATATTTTCCAAATTCCAAACTACTTATAAATGATTATGGAATAATAGGTGATCCAAACGCAACAGCTAGTTATGTTAAAATTATAAACATTCTTAAGGACAAGGGTTTGGTAGACGGAATAGGAATTCAGTGTCACCAGTTCAATATGGATAATGTTTCTACAAGTACAATGAAGAATGTCTTAGACACCTTATCTGCAACAGGTCTCCCAATATATGTATCCGAGCTCGACATAACTGGCGATGACAATACACAATTGGCAAGATATAAGGAAAAATTCCCTATCTTATGGGAAAATCCTAATGTAAAAGGTATTACTTTATGGGGATGGATTCAAGGACAAACTTGGATTGACAATACACACATAATTAGTTCATCCGGAGTTGAACGTCCAGCTTTAACATGGCTAAAATCCTACTTAAGCAGTTCAAATGTTCAACCTACACCTTCACCTACTGTTACAAAACCTAATGCGACCTCAGCAGGCATCACAATATTCCTTGGTGATGTAGATGAAAATGGAGTTGTGAATTCTTTAGATTTTGCAAAATACAGGCAGTATTTACTTGGAATAATCAGTTCTCTTCCTGTTGCAGGAGACATTGATAAAAATAAATCTATGGATTCTATTGACTTTGCTATGTTAAGACAACATCTTTTAGGAATGATTGAATTAGGTACAACAGTAATATTTGGATCACCCCCACCTTACACATCAGCACCACCTCCAACTTATACATCAGCACCAACGCCAACCCCAACACAACGTCCAACCCCAAAAGCCACAATTAAAATACTGCCTTTAGGTGATTCGATAACTGATGGTATTACTGCACAGGGCGCATACAGAACTAAGCTTTGGAAAAACATTACCAGTAATGGACTCACTGTGGATTTTGTAGGTTCTTTGACCGGTGGACCTTCAGACCTTGGGGACAGAAATCATGAAGGACACTCTGGCTGGAGAATCGATCAGATTAGTAACAATATCAATTCCTGGATGGATACTTATAAGCCCCAAATCGTACTTTTGCATATAGGTACAAATGATATTTCCCAAAAATACGATTTAGGTAATGCACCTGCCAGATTAAGTGACTTAGTTGACAAGATCTGTGCCAAATTGCCCACAGATGGAAAGCTTTATGTCGCTAGTATTATTCCAATAAGCTATGCAGATGTAAGATCCTATAACTCTCAGGTTTCTACAATTATCCAGAACAAATCAAATCAAGGAAAGCCAGTATATTTGGTTGACATGTATAGCGCACTTACCACTAACGACCTAGCAGATGGTGTTCATCCTAGTGCTAACGGTTACAATAAAATGGGAGACGTATGGTTTAATGCTATAAAAGCTGATTTATCTAAATAAATCCATTCTCCTTTTAAACATCAAACAAAAGGTATTGTACAATAATTTTTGTCGTAGTTATTGTTCAATACCTTTATTTATGCCCATTTTCTCTCTATTTCCCGGCATTTGTTTTTTCTATCCTCTTCTATTATAGTGGCCACAAAATGTGGTTAAAAAAATTGTAAATATGCCGATAAAAATAATAGGATATGCATAGTTATGTCAATGCCTCTTTGATATCCAATTCAAAGAGTCTTATATCAATGTAACTGAGTTTTGAAATAACAAATGACCGTAATGGGGGAAGCTTAATGATCCACTTCGCAGGTTATAAAATCATAGAAGAAACTTCCACGGATAGTAATTCGATAATTTTACGGGGAATCCGTAATTTAGATGATTGTCCTGTCATAATTAAGTTATTGAATAAAGAATATCCCTCTATAAAAGAACTATCCGATTTCATCCGGGAATATGAAATTATGGACAGGCTAATTGGTGATGAATTAATAAAGGCTTATACCACGGAAAAATACAATAACAGTGTAGCAATCATTATGGAGGATATAGGTGGAGAATCGGTTGACAAGATATTGCACTCCATTAAACTAGATATTGTGGAAAAATTGTCATTGGCAATTAAAATGACCCAATGCCTGATTCAACTCCATAAGCAAAATATTATTCATAAAGATGTAAATCCAAGCAACTTTATTTGGAACTATAAAACAAATTAGGTAAAAATCATTGATTTCGGTATTTCTGCCGAACTAATCCGAGAAGCATCTCAAAGCATCAATTTAAACATTTTGGAAGGTTCTTTGAATTATTTATCTCCTGAACAGACCGGTAGAATAAACAGACCCATCGATTACAGAACCGATTTGTATTCTCTAGGTGTGACCTTTTATGAGCTATTCACTGAGCAATTACCTTTTAAGGGTAATGACGAATTAGAACTGATATATTCCCATATTGCTAAAACTCCAGTTCCTCCAAAAGAGATAAACCTTGAACTCCCTGCCACCATCTCAGATATAGTTATGAAACTGATGTCAAAAACAGCAGAAGACAGATACCAATCTGCATTAGGCCTAAAAAAGGATTTAGAGCACTGTTTACAATTGCTTGAAGATAAAAAGGAAGTTTACGGTTTTATACTTGGCAAAGAAGATATTCTCGACAGGTTTGAGATTCCCCATAAATTGTATGGACGTGAAGAAGAAACAAAAATGCTCATTAATGGCTTTGAAAAAGCTGCGAGTGGCCATTGTGAGTTTTTGTTGGTAAGCGGTTATTCCGGTATCGGAAAATCCACACTGATTCATGAGGTCCGAAAACCTATAACTGGCAGAAAAGGATATTTCATTTCCGGTAAATACAACCAATTCGAAAGAGATGTCCCCTATTACGGGATAACTCAAGCCTTTAAAGAATTAATAAGACAGTTGCTAGCACAGCCGCAATCAATTTTGGATAATTGGAAATCTCGTCTCTTAGATGCCGTGGGATATAACGGACAGGTTATCCTAGATGTAATACCCGAATTGGAACAGATTATCGGCCCTCAGCCGCAGGTAACCGAGCTCAACCCGTTAGAAGCCCAAAACCGTTTTAAGATGATTTTCCGCGAATTCATCAATGTTTTTGCTCAGCAGGAGCATCCATTAGTAATCTTTCTTGATGATCTTCAATGGAGTGATACTTCTACCCTAGACTTGCTCAAATATATATTGGAAACCGGTAAAACTCAGCATATCCTTTTTATAGGGGCATACAGAGACAATGAAGTAAACGCTGGTCATCCCCTTCACAAACTACTTGAAGAACTTAAAAACTCCCAACAAGGTTCAACTCCTCCTTTTAATCAAATATTACTGAAACCTTTGGAATTCTCTGCTATAAATCAATTGATAGCAGACACATTTCATAGCCAGACCAATGAAACTAGGGCTTTGACAAATATAATTTTTCAAAAGACCAAGGGAAATCCGTTTTTTGTAAGTCGATTATTAAATTCTTTGTATCTTAAGGGTACCTTCACATTTTTGTCGGAAAAAGGTCAATGGGTATATGATCTCAAAAAAGTAGAAGCTGTCGAAATAAGCGATAATGTAGTAGACTTGCTTGTGAAAAATCTTGAATCTTTGCCTGTGTCAACAATGAATATTCTCAAGTTGGTTGCCTGTATTGGATCCCAATTTGATTTAATTACCGTTTCACAAATAAGCAAAAAATCAGTCTGGGAACTTGGCAAGGATTTGTGGGTTGCTATTGAAGAAGAAATTGTACTGCCTTTAAACAATAATTACCGTTTTATTAATACACTAGAAAAAGAGACAAGTCCCACTGATCTGGAAATGAGTTTTTGTTTTGCTCACGACCGCCTCCGACAAGCATTATATTACCTAATCCCAGAACAGAAAAAATGTGAAATTCATCTAAACATTGGGAATGAGTATTTAAAATCTTTTAGAGAAACAATGCAAAATGATGCGATTTTTGACATGGTTAATCATTTGAATATTGGCAGAAACTTAGTTGCGCAAAAGGATGAAAGGATTGAACTTGCAGATTTAAATATTATGGCTGGAAATAAAGCAAAAAAATCAACAGCTTTTGCGGTTGCGCTAAACTATTTTGAAACTGCTAAATCACTTTTATCCGATGAAGAGTGGAAATTAATGCCTGACCTGTATTTCAACTTGTTGTTGGAACAGGCAACTGTTGCTTTTTTGTCTGGTGACTTATTGAAAGCAGACTCTATTTGCGAACATTTATCAAAAATAGCAAGCAGTAACCTTGAAAAAGGTTCTATTTCCAACATAAAAATATTAATACTCATTTTTCAGGGCAAACTATCGGAAACAATATACGAAATAAGAAAGACTCTGCAGCTGATTAATATTTATTTACCGGAAAGCGCTGAGGAGATTAGCCGGAATATACAGGATGGAGTTCTTAGGATGCAGCAGCGTTTATTCTCAATGACAGTTGAAGATCTTGTCAATCTACCTGTAATGAATGATCCCGAAAAGCTTATGGCAGTGCAAATGCTCCAAATGGCTCCAATTGCACTTCAAGCCAATCCACTGCTCTTTAACCTGTCAACCCTGATTATGTTTGAATTAACCTTGACCTATGGTACATCACCGATATCGTGCAGATGTTTTAGTGATTTCGGACACACTATAGGAAAAGTTCTTGCTGATTACAAAACCGGTTATAAGCTAGGTCAGGCTGCTTTTGCATTAATAAACAAATTTAAAGCAGAATCCCAAAAGCCACCAGTTTATTATATCTTCCCATATATCTCCTACTGGAGGGTACATTATAAGGAAAGCGTAGATTATTATGACCTATCCTACAAAACAGGTTTGGAAATTGGTGATATTATGCATGCAACTTACGCTATCGCCCATAAAATTCACTTATTAATGTGGGTTGGCAAAAATCTGACCGAGTGCAAAGCAGAAACAGAAAATACCATCATTTTTCTCAAACAGGCTAAAGGTGCGGCTCCTTTAGCTTTAGCTGAAATTATTTACTACGCGATTGAGGAATTCCAAACTAACCCTAGTGGTGTTCCATTACAGAACCTTCAACTTGATTATAATGCAAAATATAATAAAGTGATGAAGAGGATTGACAAAATTCGCAATTCAACTTATTTAGCCAGATTTTATCTTTACAACGTATATATAAGTATTGTTTTGGATGATATTGCAGCAGCAGAAAAATGGAATACGTTGGTAGAAGAGATTGGCTTTGCTGAGATCTATGACTTTGCGATGCCCGATTATTATTTTTTTAAAGCTATGCTCTTTATTCACAAATGGGAATATTCCCCACCTTATGAACGAGTAAAAATAAAAGAGTCCCTCTACAATATTAAAAAGAAAATGAAAAATTGGACAGAAAACTGTCTTGCTAATTTTGCCCATAAGTACTACTTACTATCTGCTCTAATTGCTATTATGGAGAACGAATCACTTGATACTATCGTCGAGCTTTTTAAAGAGGCATTTGATTCAATAGGTAACAATGATTTCATTCAATATAGAGCACTCTGTAACGAATTGTATGGAAAGTTCTGGCGTGATAAAGGCGATGAAAAAATCGGAAAAACATATATCCGAGAAGCACACTATTTATACGAACAATGGGGAGCATATCGAAAAGCCAAACTTTTGGAAAAACAATACTCTCATTATTTTGTTAGTGATAAGACTTCCCTACAAGTAACTAGAGCTACAAAAGGAACGATTTCAAAAATAACTTACAGTTCAATTGATATGACTTCCATTTGGAAATCTGCTCAGGCTATCTCTAGTGAAATTAAGATTGAAAAGCTTTTAACGATATTAATTCGTATAATGATTGAAAATGCTGGTGCACAGAGGGGTTGTATATTGCTCCGAAATGAAGTTGACGGTCAATTTTATATTGAAGCTGTTCAAGACATTAATTCCGATAAAATTCTCGCTGTACATTCTCTTCCCTTAACAGAAAACGTGGAACTGTGCTTTGAGATTGTACAATTCGTTACTCGGACAAGAGAAACCTTGGTTATTCATGACGCTTGTTCCGATGATACTTGGCAAAACAATTCTTATATCATAAATAACCGGATCAAATCTGTACTGTGCATGCCAGTTTTTTATCAAAACCGTCTTAAGGGTGTTGTCTACTTAGAGAACAATCTTTCTGATAATGTATTCACTTCTTATAGATTAGAGGCTTTGAAAATCTTGTCTTCCCAAGCATCCATTTCAATTGAAAATGCCAGACTTTACGAAAATATGGAAGAGAAAGTCAGAGAGAGGACAATCCAACTAAATGATGCTAATGAAAAACTTAAAGAGCTATCGCTGCATGATCCATTGACGGGATTGCACAATAGAAGGTATGCTTTTGAGTTCACCTTTGATAAAATAACCCAATTTATTCAAAACAAAGTTATATCACTGAACAATACTGAGAAAAGGCAGTTATCAGTAGATGGAAACGTTATTGGAGTGTTTTTAACGGATATTGATCATTTTAAAGCAGTAAATGATACCTATGGTCATTCTGTCGGCGATAATGTACTAGTAACAATATCAAAAGTTCTCAAACAGATGATTCGAGACGAGGATATCTTAGTTCGTTGGGGTGGTGAAGAGTTCCTGATCATTCTATATAACACAAAACCTGAATATCTGGAAAAGTTCGCGAGAAAAGTGCTTGATAAGATAGAAAAAACACCAATAATGGCATCCGAAAACGAAACCATATATAAGACTTGTTCCATTGGATATGTAGAGATGCCCTTGGATTTAACCAATCCTAAACTATTAAACCTCGAACAGATGATAAACATAAGTGATTACGCATTATATTGTGCTAAAGAGAATGGAAGAAACTGCTCAGCTCACTTTAAGTTAATAAAAGCAGTTGGTACAGATGATGAACTTAAGAAGTATTTAGTAAATTTATCAAAGTCCACTAAATTGAATGAAGAATTTTTCAAAATTGAATTTCTTTAGCCCCGCTTAAGTTATTATGGCAAAACCCAAGCTAGTATTTTACTTTTATTAAATATATAATGTATTAAAATCTTAAATATTGTGTAGGTTATTTTTCGAATGACCTTATAGCTCTAAAGATAGGCAAATGTAATATTGTATAAAACTCTAACTAGTAATACCAAAATAATTGTAAAACAATTAAAGGAGGATTTAGCATGAAATTATGTTGGCTGGGACATTCAGGATTTTTGTTGGAGTTAGGCGGTAAAAAAATATTAGTAGATCCATTTATTAAAGGAAATGGTACATTTCCCGACAAGTTAGCAAATGAAATTAAGGACCCTGATTACATTTTAATAACCCATGGACATGATGACCATATAGGAGATGCGACAAGTTTATACAATTCGAGTGTTACAAAAATAATTTCAAATGCCGAAATATGTAGTTGGTTTTTGGGTCAAGCTGTTACTAATTGTGTCTTTATGAATATTGGTGGAAGTTTTATTGAAAACGATATACAATTTACCATGGTTGAAGCATTGCATAGCAGCAGCATAACTTCAGGAAATCAGATATTATATGGTGGATTAGCATGCGGTTTTATAATAAAGTATAAGGATATATCTATTTATCATTTTGGAGACACAGAGATTTTCGAAAACATGAAATTAATAGAAAAAAATCACAAACCAAATATCGGACTAATTCCAATCGGTGATAGATTTACTATGTCTCCTAGTATTGCGGCATCAGCCTGTAATGAATATTTCAATTTTGATTTGGTTGTACCAATACACTACGGTACTTTCCCATTGATAACTGGTTCACCAGAAGATTTTGTTAAGCATTTAGATAAAAAGAAAACTGCTAAAGTTTTGCAACCAGGAGAATTTATCAACTTGAGTTCAATTTGAACATAATAAAGCCTTTACATCTTGTGATGTTGTATAATAATACTTGACACAAAGATCTCGAAGAAATAGTATAAAAA
>CAYXPB010000016.1:0-12669 GCA_964466645.1 uncultured Acetivibrio sp.
ACCCCGGACCTACCGGTTATGAGCCGGTTGCTCTAACCAACTGAGCTAAAGGCCCGTATGGCTCCTCAAGTAGGACTCGAACCTACGACCCTGCGGTTAACAGCCGCATGCTCTACCAACTGAGCTATTGAGGAATATCAATTTCGCTTGATGTGTCAACATCAAGCACAAATAATATTATACTGATGCATCGGTATCCGGTCAAGAGGAATTTTTGCGTTTTTAGAAATTTTTTATCAGTTTTCACTTAAAATCGCGGCATATCTAAGCAATACGCTATTATACTATTTTTTTGCAATACCTTTTTGTTAAACTTAAGTTGATTTCAGCTGACATTAATTGCATTAGGCCATTTCAAAAAAATAACGCATACAATAATCAGGTCACAAAGTCCCTTAAATAATATCTAATACAAATACTAATTCTCCTCAATATAGGAAGCTGAAATAATACCTTTTTCTAAAACCAAGAGTATATTTCAGCTCTCCTAAGCTCACATCAATTCAATCAAAATAAATTATACTATTACACTAATGCTTTTGATCCCTATATTCAAGCACCATTTCTCTAAGCTTACTCGCATGCATCCCTTCTTCCTCAGCAAACTGCTTGAAAACCTCTTTTATTTTATCATCTTCAATCCGCTTTGAATACATTTCAAAATCTCTTACCATTTCCATGGAATTCTCCCATGCAATTAATAATCTATCATATGTTGTGAATTCTACTTCGTTCCTGTTTGTTTGCTCCATTAAATCATCTCCTAAATTCATTATTTAACTAATTCTCTTTTACGTTTCTCAAAAATAATTCCGAAAACTAACCCAAGTTCAATATCCCTTGCATTATTTTGTAACATACAAAGCTTATTTATTCTCTATTCTTAAAAAGAAAAAATTTTACTCAAATTCCCCCAACATGTTAAGTCATGTTTAACACATATTTATCATTGTTCAGTAAATAAAACGATATAAGTGTTGCATTTTGGTAGCATTTCTATTATTATACTAATGAATCAGTTTTACTCCCCTAGATCCCGTTACAAAAAGATCTACTTTCAGTCGATACTATTTGTGCGGGTATTTTTTTAGGGTTGGTTCTCCCATAATCAAACAAAAAGAACAGACCATATTTAACTCATGGTCTGTTCTTTTTATGAAAAACTTTATTTAATCAAGATAGTCCTTTAATTTCTTGCTTCTACTCGGATGTCTAAGTTTCCTCAAAGCTTTGGCCTCTATCTGCCTGATTCTTTCTCTTGTAACGCTAAATTCCTTACCAACTTCCTCTAAAGTTCTTGCTCTTCCGTCATCAAGACCGAATCTAAGCCTTAATACCTTTTCTTCTCTTGGAGTCAAAGTATCCAACACATCAATCAACTGCTCTTTAAGCAATGTAAATGCGGCTGCTTCCGAAGGAGCTGGAGCATCATCATCGGGTATAAAATCACCAAGATGACTGTCTTCTTCTTCACCAATAGGAGTCTCTAAGGACACAGGCTCTTGAGATATCTTCATTATTTCTCTGACCTTTTCAACAGGCATATTCATTTCTTTTGCAATCTCTTCAGGCTGAGGTTCCTTTCCAAGTTCCTGGAGCAATTGTCTAGATACCCTTATCAGCTTGTTTATGGTTTCAACCATATGAACAGGTATCCTTATTGTCCTAGCCTGATCCGCTATTGCCCGGGTAATAGCCTGTCTAATCCACCAAGTAGCATAGGTACTGAACTTATACCCTTTGCGGTAATCAAATTTCTCAACAGCTTTGATTAAGCCTAAGTTACCTTCCTGTATTAAATCAAGAAATAACATTCCTCTACCAACATATCTTTTAGCTATACTTACAACAAGCCTTAAATTAGCTTCGGCCAATTTTTTCTTTGCTTCGGAATCACCATTTTCCATCCTTTTTGCCAAATAGATTTCCTCATCTGCACTCAAAAGGGGTACTTTTCCGATTTCTTTGAGGTACATCCTTACAGGGTCATCTATACTGATCCCCTCAGGAACCGTGATATCAAGATCTTCTTCTGCAAGCTGGATTTCCTCCATCTCCGCCTCAATATCACCTACAATATCTATTCCTAGATTTTCTAATGTCTCATAAACCTTCTCTATTTGTTCAGGTTCAATCTCAATCTCCTCAAAGGCATCAATTATTTCCTTATAAGCAAGCATACCCTTTTGTTTGCCCTTATCAATCAATTCCAATAAAATTGCTTTTCTAGTATCATTATTGGGTTTCACTACTGCCCCTCCGATCATTCAATAAAATGAATCTCTACATACTCTTCTTTTTTATTAGGATATTTTTCAGCTCTTGTTTAAGCCTATCGACATCTTCTTTATTTTCTTGAGAAGATATCATGTTAAGTATATCCTTTTGTCTTTTGTCAAGCTTTATTCCCTCTATTTTCTTAATTATATCCAAAATAGCCCTTAAGTTATCCTCAAAATTACATTCCCCCTGTATTAAACTTGCAAAAATATTCGCCGATTCATTGCTTACTAGGTTCAGAAGCTCCGCCGGCACTATGCCTTTTTTATCTTTTATTTTTTTAAAAATAATTTCTGCAGCTTTTTTATTTTCTTCCAATGAAAAAAACTCTAAATCAATTCTATCCTCAATTTTTCTATATAATGAGTTGTCTATACTTAAAAGCGATAAAACAATTCTTTCACAGTAAACTAAATTATTATCATCACTCTGATTTTTATTTCTAAAAGCTTTAACCTTAGAGTGCTCTACTTTCATAGTAGGTTTATAATTACCCTTAGGTTTAATTCTCTTAATAACTTCGGCAAACATTGATTCTTGGCTAATATCATAATCCGTAGAAATCTTCTTTATATACATCTCCTGCTCAACACTATTATCTATTTTAGCTAGAATATCTGCCGCTTTGTTCAAAAAACTTATTTTCCCTTCGATAGCCGTTGTATCAATCTGTGTCTTTAGCACCTTTATCTTATATTCAACCAACGATAAAGCATTATCTACTAATTTCCTAAAAGCTTCGGCCCCGTTAGTTTTAATGAATTCATCGGGATCCTTACCCTTTGGAATCAACAGCACTTTTACATTGCAGCCTATATCGTTTAAGAGATTCAATCCCCTCATTGTAGCTGCCTGACCTGCTGTATCTGCATCATACGAAATAATTATCTCTTCGGCATATTTTTTTAATATCCTTCCTTGACTTTCTGTCAAGGCTGTACCAAGAGAAGCTACAGTATTTATTATGCCAAACTGGTATAAGGATATTACATCCATGTATCCTTCAACAACAATTATTCTCTTTTCCGGTGAGTTTTTTGCAAAATTCAGCGCATATAAGTTTTTTCTTTTGTTATAGACCAGTGTTTCGGGGGAGTTCATATACTTAGGAAGCGAATTGTCTAAAACCCGCCCTCCAAAGCCAATTACGTTTCCCCGTAAATCAAATATAGGAAACATAAGCCTTCCTCTAAACCTGTCATAATAACCGTTTCCGCCTTTTTTTGCAAGTACCAAACCGCTGTCTGCCAGATCGTCCTCATTATAGTTCTTACTTTTTAAATATTTGTATAATAAATCCCATTCATTGGCTGAATAACCCACTCCAAACTTTTTAACTATTCCCTCGCTGACTTTTCTCTTTTCAAGGTAAAGCCTTGCGCCAGAATTTTTTGTATCATTTAGCTGCTCATAATAAAATCTTGCAGCTTCAGTGTTTATTTTTATAATCTCCTGAATTTTAAGAGCTCTTCTTTTCTCTTCCTCACTGTCACCTTCAGGCAATGTAATCCTTACTCTCTCAGCTAAAAACTTAATAGCTTCTATGTAATCTAAATTTTCAGTTTCCATAACAAACTGTATTACACTTCCACCTTTACCACAACCAAAACAGTGATACATCTGCTTTGTATTGTCCACACTAAAGGATGCTGTTTTCTCTCGGTGAAACGGACAAAGTCCAAAGTAATTTTTCCCTTTCTTTTCAAGCTTTACGTATTCACCGACAACATCTAATATATCATTGCTCATTCTTATTTCTTCTATCAATTCTTCCGGATATTTCACATACATTCTACTCTCTTCTTTCAATACATCTCCTTTATTTTGACAAACTGGATCACTTCTTTATAAAAAATAAATTAATAAACGTGTCACAACTGTACTCTAACTGTCCTCTATATGTTCTAAAGTCTGAACACCTTAAAATTAATATATGTCAAACCAGTAGAACTCTAATCAAATCAATGTTTCTTTAATAAATCTTCGACATTTTTATTAATAATCCTTCTTTTTACTATCAATTTTAAATATTTATATATATGTCTTTCGAAAAATCTTTTGCAAACATTTATCTTATCCTCGAAAAAGCATATACATACGTCTATTAATCTTCGAATAAAATCTCCTTCGAAAAAATATAAAGAGGAGATAACAAATAAATTCAATGCTACGAACTTTTATTCCTAAAGTAAAATTCTAACCTAATTTCAATATAGTATATCTTATAAGGAAATATATTTCCTGTCTCCTTGCAAACTCAATTATTATTCTACATAAAATCTAATTATCCTTCTTTAAAAAATAATTATTTTAAGATATTTTTTCAATATCACTGCCAAATTATACGTACCACTGGCATTAACACAAATTGAACTTTTCGTCCTTCTGCAAACTTTCTAAATGAAAATTCCTTTACTCTATGAAAATTTAATGAATAAAAAAAAGCTTCTAGGCACCATACAACATGCCCATAACTTTATGTATCTGCAATACTTCTATTGCAAAGTCCTTTTATTGAAAACTCGGATTAATTCCATGACTCAGGAATAAATATATCTCGAAATTTTTTGACCGCATACCTATCGGTCATTCCTGCAATATAATCACATACAACCCTGTCAAAGCCGTCCTTATCAATCAAACGACCCGCTTCCTTAGGAAGCATTCCCTCAGAATCCTTCAAGTAGCTATATAACTGCCGAACAATATTTTGTGCCTTTATCTCTTCCTTTTTGGCCTTTGAACCTATATATACGTGCTTAAACATATATTCTCTCAATTCATTCATTGCTTTTTGTATTTGAGGACACATTCTTATATCCTTTATGCCTTTGCTCTGTTCGACAATGTTTACAATCATGGTGTTTATTCTTTCACTTGAACTATAGCCAAGGACTTTCAAACACTCTTGTGGCAGATCCTCATTTAGAATTATACCACCTCTTATGGCATCGTCAATATCGTGGTTTATATATGCAATCCTGTCTGCAAATCTGACAATCATCCCTTCTAGTGTAGCCGGTTTTACATCTCCCGTATGATTTTTTATGCCGTCTCTCACTTCCCAGCTAAGGTTTATCCCCTTGTCCTTTTCAAGTACATCCACAACCCTTAAACTCTGTTCATTGTGTCTAAATCCTAAAGGACAAATGGAGTTTAGAATCATTTCACCGGTGTGTCCAAAGGGAGTATGCCCAAGATCGTGACCTAATGCAATAGCTTCTGTAAGATCTTCGTTAAATCTTAGGCTTCTTGCAATTGTTCTGGCAATTTGCGTTACTTCTAGTGTATGGGTCAGCCTTGTTCTGTAGTGATCACCTTCAGGAGAGATAAACACCTGGGTCTTGTGTTTCAATCTTCTAAAAGCTTTTGAATAAACAATCCTGTCTTTATCCCTTTGAAATCTAGTTCGAAGATCACATTCCTTTTCTTCACTCTCCCTACCTCTAGACTGACAGCTTAATTGGGCAAAAGGAGAAAGAGACTTTTTTTCAAATTCTTCAAGCTCTTCACGTATTAGCATAATATCAACACCCTTTCAATCTCAAAAGAATCACCTTATTAATTATACCATTCTTTGTTTCTTTCTCAAATCCAATAAGGTGTTTCAAAAAAATTTATTAGTCAATATATATAGTTCCGACCCAATCATGAAAGCTAAAAGCTTTCAAACAGAGGAACATTATTTTACAGTGCAAAAAATGTAAATCAACCTTTTTGGAATGGCTTAAATTGCTTTACAAATGAAAAAAAGCCTTGTTTTAGGCTCTTTTCCGAACATATTTTTTATAATGCCATAAGATCGTCTAATACAGATTGCAGTTCTATGGGTGTAACTGTATTCTTTGCTAATATACTTAGTATTCCTTTAGTATTTTCCTTGCTGCTGGACAGGTTTCTAACAAATTCACTTTCCGCATGGTATTCGCTATTTTTCTTAACTATTTCAATGCCGTATACTTTGTCGCCACAAAATTCACAACTTTGACTATATTCGCTTTCTATCAAATAGTACTCGAGTTGCATCTTGTTGTTAGCCATACTTCCATTCTCTAAATCCACTTCAATCCTGCTTTCTAAATATTTACTCAACATACTTGTCCACCCCCATACTACAAAATATTTATCCAAAACCATTATATATTATTTCCATAATGTTTCATATATTAAATTTTCGATAATACATTCCGTTTTATGTCACGAAATGACTTGTTTTGTTGAATTTTTATATTTTTTTACAGCATACTACTCGTAATATGTCACATAAACTCATTAATTGTCTAAATCTTATTCCAATTTAGTTAAGGTTATAAAAAACTTTGCAGGTCTTATATGACAAACTCTTTTATCTTAAAATCCTTTTCGACAAGCATATCTATATATCTATCTCCTATTTTTATTATAGGTTTAGATACACATCTAGGATTTATATATACAATTTCAGCTATTTCTCCACTGCATAGTCTTACTCTATCCCCAATATAATAGTTTGCTATATTATTTAATAGCAGATTTACCACAACAGGACTAAGTTTACCTATTGAATCTTCCTCCATAAACTTAAACACTTCAAACGGGCTTTCCTTATCCTTATACACCCTGTTAGAAGTCATTGCATCGAAAATATCAGCAACAGAAACTATTTTCGCCAGCAAATTAATTTTTTCACCGGTTAATCCTGTGGGATAGCCAGAACCATCCTCTTTTTCATGATGCATCAAAACTGCTGCTAAAACATCTTTGCTAACGGAAGGCAGCTTTTCAAGAATTCTATACCCATAAACTGTATGCTTTTTCATTTCCTCAAATTCTTCTTTCGTCAGTTTACCCGGTTTATTCAAAATCTCAAGTGGTATCTTTGTCTTACCAATATCATGTAACAAGCCCGCCTGAACCAATAATCTTATTCTTTCTTTCCCTAATTTCATCCATTTCCCAATAAGCATGGAAATCAGTGAAACGTTGACGCTATGAGAATATGAGTATTCATCTGCACTTCTTATTTGGTTAAGACAACTTACAATATCACTTCTTTCTTCAAGTCTGTCTAATACTGAATCAACAACATTATCTATTTTTGAAGGCTCCAAATCCTTCCCGCTAGATATGCCACTAATTAATTCTTTAACTTTCCTTACATTGTCAGCATGCTTTTTTTTGAACATATGCTTTGTTTCGACTTCTACATATTCTTCATCAAAAATTTGCAGGCGAAAAGCACCTATATTCTTGAGCTTGTTTATTGAATTATAGTCAAGAATAGTGCCCTCATAGATCACAATTGCACCATAATCATTTAATACTGTCTCTGCAATTTTCATACCTGGAACTAAATCTGAAAGATAAACAAATGATTTTTTCATTTTTTCACCTTAATAATAATTGATAAGATCTCTTTACAATAAATTATATCATATATTTTTGAAATAATACATTGTATTTTCAAAAATAAAACATACCAATTGACAAAAAAGACTATGTATTTTATGACTGTTTTTATTTTACTATGAAAAAACACAGAACTGGTAATGTTTTTGTATTGAAAATATCCAACATTTATGTTAACCTTCTATAGTAGCGCTGCTTTATAGAGCAACGCTTTTTTATCTTATAGCAATATTATATATATAAATGGCTTTTAGCAGAATTGTAATTTTTTATTTGAATTATATTTTTACTTAGGTGTTAAAAAAATTCACTAGTCAATATATATAGTTCCGACCTAATAAAGTCAGATCTTTGAAACACCCATTGACCAGTTATTTTTTTGAAATCACCTTAATCAATATTTATGGGGCTCAAAATAATAAAAAGGGGGTACTAAATCATGCAAACCAACAACTCAAAAAAGGTTGCTTCTGACAAAATAGAAAAAATCTTTGAAGAGTTCAAAAAAATCAACAAATTTTCCAAATTGCTTATAAAATATGGTACAAATGCTGCGCTTATATTACTATCATTCGGCATGTTGACTCTGATATTTAACCAAACAGCTCTTGATTATAACAGCTATACAAACTTTGTTGCAACTATGCTTATCAAAAATAGTATTATACTTTTAGCAGAGTTTATTATAGGGGGGCTTATAATTGATTATTTTGTGAAAAAATAATCACCTAAAATCATAATTTATGGTCTGAAAGTAATAATTCTTATACTTTACAGGCCATTATTTATGAATTTCTCCGTGCTTCTCCTCACCCTTTATTTCCACTACTTTATTATTTTCATCTACAAAAACAATTTTAGGGTTAAATTCTTTTGCTTCATTTCTTTCAAAAAGTCCGTAGGAAATAATAATTATTACATCCCCGGGATGTACAAGTCTTGCTGCTGCGCCATTTAGACAAATCATACCGCTGCCTCTTTCACCGGGTATTACATAAGTCTCAAACCTATTTCCATTGTTATTGTTCACAATCTGGAGCTTTTCATTCTTCATTAAATCTGCTATATCCATTAAATCTTCATCAATGGTTATACTGCCGACATAATTAAGATTTGCCTCTGTCACTCTTGCTCTATGAATTTTTGATTTCATTAAATTGACAAACATAATTACACCTCCATCATTATATTATCAATCAGCCTTGTTCTACCAAACCTGACAGCTAAGGCTATCAATACACTTTCCCTAATTTGTTCTATTGATTCAAGTCCATTGACACTCACAACTTCGACATAATCAATTTCTGCAAGATCTTCCGACTTAATTCTGTCTTTTAAATACTGCACTACCTTTACACAACTTCTTTCGCCCTGTTTTATGATTTCCTCAACCTCAAACAACGATTTTGAAAGAATAACTGCAGCTTTTCTCTCCTCACTGTTCAAATATACATTTCTAGAGCTTATAGCCAATCCATCTGACTCACGTATTATTGGACATGTAACTATTTCAAGGTTCATATTTAAATCTCTAACCATTTTCTTTATCACGATGACCTGTTGAGCATCCTTTTGTCCAAAATAAGCTTTATTAGGCTCTATAATGTTAAACAGTTTGTTTACAACCGTGGTAACTCCTCTAAAGTGTCCAGGCCTTGATAAACCACATAGTACACCAGTTATGTCCTCTACATTCACATAAGTCTTATATTCTTCGGGATACATCTCCGCTACACTAGGTGCAAAAACAACATCAACCCCTGCCGATTCTGCCAAACTCAAATCTCTTTCCATATCCCTTGGATACTTTTCAAAATCTTCACTAGGTCCGAACTGAGTAGGATTAACAAAAATACTCATAACTGTACAGTCATTGTCCTGCACTGACCTATTTGCCAATGATAGATGACCTTCATGCAAATAACCCATTGTAGGCACAAACCCAATTGTTTTTCCCATAGTTCTATTTGACCTTATTATAGCTTTCATATCACTTATTGTATCAACTAATCTCATAATTTTATCCCTTCTATTTTAAAACTATAGTTTGTCTAAAGCCTCAACTACCTCATCTTCAACAGTAAAAGAGTTCTTTTCAGTAGGAAAAACTCCTCCCGTTACTTCGCTTACATAACTTTTAACTGAACTTTCTAAAGCATCGCCCATATCTACATATCGCTTTGTATGCCTTGGTGTAAAATCTCTGAACATCCCTATAATATCATGCACTACAAGTACCTGTCCGTCACACATAGCACCGGAGCCTATACCTATCGTAGGTATATTAAGCTTACCGGATATGAATTTAGCAACTTTATAGGGAACACATTCTAATACTATAGCATAGGCACCCGCCTCTTGAAGCAATAGTGCATCTTTGTATATCTTTTTAGCGGTTTCAAAAGTTTTTCCTTGTGCCTTGTGTCCTCCAAAAACATTTACCGATTGAGGTGTATAGCCTAGATGACCCATAACAGGTATTCCTGCATGAACTATCGCCTTGACATCTTCTATTATTTCTTCTCCACCTTCAAGCTTAACCGATTTACAGCCTGCTTCATTAATTAGTCTTCCGGCATTGCTTACACTTTCATAAACACCCTTATGATAAGATAGGAAAGGCATATCGGAAACCACCATTGCCTTTTTAGTTCCTCTGACAACTGCTTTTGTATGATGAACCATGTCCTCCATAGTTACCCTTGTGGTATCCTCGTATCCTAAAACAACCATACCTAGTGAATCCCCCACTAGAATTGCATCAATACCCGATTCGTCCATTATTTTAGCTGTAGGATAATCATACGCCGTAAGCATGGTGATCTTTTTCCCTGTCCTTTTGCATTCCTGAAAATTTGAAACAGTAAACTTGTCTTTCATATCTTCATCACTCCTTAGCACTATTATGACTAAATTCACAACCTAATATTATACCTCTATAAATCGCATCTATAATTAGTATAGATCACAGTTCTTCCTTAAATGCCAAAAAAGTCGTTCCTAAAAAGAACCGACTTTAATCTATCAATAAACATATTGAAAGCTTATAAATAACCCTGTCCCTGTCCAATTAGGATCAAAGCAGTTCTTTTAGATAATTATTTTATACCAATTGTGTACAGTTCGAATTCAAATTCGATACCGTCAGCTTGTGAAAAAATACTAACACAAAACAAACAAAAAATCAACTTTTATTTTTGCTTTTATTCTCCCATATAAAAGCAAACAAAAAACTCGGGAGCAGAATGCTCCCGAGTTTAATAAAAATCTCTTTTAAGCTTTTGCAGTCGATTGCCTTTTTGCCTTATGATCTTTAAGCATTACCCATAGAGGACTTGCAATAAAGATACTTGAATAAGTACCACTTACAAGACCTACCAAAATCGGTAACATAAAGTTTTTAATTGAATCTATATTGTTTATTGATGCAAATATATAAACTGTTAGAACACATGCAATAGTCGTTATTGATGTAACTATTGTACGGCTAAGAGTTTGATTAATACTCTTATTTGCAATGGAAGTAAGACTTTCCTTTCTGAGTAGAGTACTGTTTTCTCTAATTCTGTCAAATATAACAATAGTATCATTGATTGAATAACCTACAATCATAAGGATAGCTGCAATAAACGATTCATTAACCGGAAGATCTGTTATTGCATAGAAGGCAAGCATTATTGCAACGTCATGAACCAATGCTATTACAGATGCAAGTCCTGCTAGAAGACCACCCATAACATTAAATCTGATCCATACATATAAAAGCATTAATATTGATGCAATTATTACCGCTAAAATACTCTTAGCTGCAAGCTCTTTACCCATAGCAGGGTCAACATGTCTTGTTGTAATATCTGCATTTTCTTTTACTTCAAAATTTTCCTTTATAGCACTAACAAGGTTTTCATGCTCTTCTTGTGAAAGAAACTCTGAAGATGAAACACTCAAAACAAGCATGTTTATTCTCTCATTGTTGTGCTCTGTATCCACTGGAGAAGAAGTTTGTGCTGATACAAGCTTTCCTGTAGCTTCCTTTGCAATAGTAGCCGCTTTATTGATATCAAAACTTTCATTTTTCATTGGAATTTCAAGGATTGTCCCCCCCTGAAACTGTATGTCAAGATTAAAGCCTTGAACCAATAGTCCTACTATACCAGCTATTACAAATAATATTGAAATAGTAAAAAATATCTTTCTCTTACTGAAAAAATCAAACATTGTTGTTACCTCCCTTCACGCCATACAACCAGCGACTCTTAGTTGGTTTAAACCCAGAGACTAACCTCAGGAAGGTCCTTGATACAAATATTGCAGTAATAAAGTTTAACAATACACCTATACCTAATGTAAAGGCAAAAGACTGTATTGGACCAGATCCTAGGAAATAAAGCACTACTGCTACAATCAGAGTAGTAATATTTCCATCAAATACTGAAACAAAAGCTCTTTTAAATCCAACATCAATGGAAGCCTGTACAGTTTTACCCGCACGCATTTCCTCTTTAATTCTCTCATAAATTATAACATTTGCGTCAACACCCATACCCACCGTCAGTATGATACCTGCAATACCGGCTAAGGTAAGGGACATACCTGCTGATGATATAATCATAACCTGAGCTACAATCTGGAATAAAAGAGCCATATCTGCTATAATTCCAGGCAATCTATAGTACAACAACATAAACAGACCAACAAGGATAATTGCTATCAATCCTGCAAATAAAATAACATTAAGAGCACTCTTTCCCAAAATCGCACTTATTGATTCAATCTGCAGTGCTTCAAGTTTAAAAGGAAGAGCACCGGCATTAATTGTATTTGCAAGCGCAGTTGCCTCCTTAGTGGCTTCGTTTGTATCAGCGCCACCCATTCTGATGATAGCATTACCACCGCTAATTTTCTCATCAACCGTGGGAGCTGAAATTAACTGGTCGTCCATAAATATAGCTATAGGTTTACCCACAAGTTTACCAGTAGCTTCCTCAAACTTTTTTGCAC
>CAYXPB010000016.1:12679-33682 GCA_964466645.1 uncultured Acetivibrio sp.
TCAGAAAGCTCTTTTGACTTCACCGCTGATTCTTCTGCACTCAAATCTCCTTGATTGATTGTAGCACTATCTTTACCACTTATCTTTGCCTCCACAATTGGATAAGATATCAAGTGATCATCCATGAATATAGCTATTGGCTTTCCAATAAGTCTTCCTGTAGCTTCTTCAAACTTCTTTGCACCCTCATCACTTAAATGCAATCTCACAACAGATCCACCTGTTCGAACGTCTAACTCAGGCTCTGCATTCTCAATATCATTACCCTTAAGTATTATTTTATCATCTAAAGGAAGATAATTGCCGTTTGCATCCTTCTTTGTTTCATCTACTTCTCTGAAGGTAAGCTGTGCCGTCATACCTATTTCATTTATTGCTTTTCTTGCGTCAAACTCTTTTTCATCTTGTCTCCAAGGTATTTCTACGATGATTCTCTTATTTGATTTTTCAAGCAATACTGTCCTATCATAGACCCTTTGAAAGTCCAATCTATTATCAACCACCGCTTTTGCAGCTTCCATCTGCTCTTCCGTAGGATTAATACCAGCGGGTGCCGACAAGACTGCTCTGACTCCTCCCCGGATATCAATACCGTACCTGATAGTGTCTGCCACTTTTTCAAAATTGATTTCTGTTCCTGGAATTGAAAGTCCTGCAATAGCAATATAGGTCAAAAAACCTATAATCAGAATTAGCAAAAAGGACTTAATCCCGTAGTTGCCTTTCATCTGTAAAATTCCCCCTTTTTGTTCTTGTCCACATGAAGATATTATATAACTATAAAATTTACTCGTCAATAAAAATCAACTTTACATGGATGTTATTTTTAGGCTGCTATAGTAAATGCGTACCATTTATAATAAGTTGAAACTTTAGTCCTAAAAACTCCGCTGCCCTTCTATTCATTGTCATTCGAACTAAAAATATCTCAAAATAGTCCATTACGGGGCAGATATTCGTATCTATATGAAGCTCAAGGACTGCAATTTGCTTCTCCTTGTCCACATATATTTTTGAGCTGTCAACGGCATAATTCACCCTGTCATGAATATCAAAGGTCGCAATATCGGTATTTCTGACCCTTGTCCTATGAACATCCGATTTGTCTGCAAGTATCAAAGCTGCTGTAATAGGGCTCACAGCTCCGCCACTGCCTTCATCGTGATGACCTATTGCGAGCATTATTTCTGCTGCTTCCTTAATTTCCATTCCGATCCTTGTCAGTATCTGATAGGCCAAAACAGCACCGTAATGGGCATGGTCTACTCTATTTACAGCATTACCTATATCATGGAGAAAACCAGCCATTCTAGCAATCTCTATTTCACGCTCTCCATACCCTAACTTCTTCAGTATATTCCCAGCAACACTTGACACTAAGCCTACATGCCTGAAGGAATGTTCCGTATAACCCATTGCAGAAAGCTGCTTGTCCGCTGTTTCAAAAAGCGTCTTAATTTCTTCATTATTTTTTAAATCTTCTAAATTGATTTTGGCCATATAATCAACCTCTCAAAAAGCAGTATTGTACTCTCTGTCTTTTTAGAAACCTTGAGACTTTATCCAGAGAGCGCATTCCACTCTTTTCTTTTCAAGTTCACATCCTACTTTATAAGGAATATTGATGTCATTGTTAAATTGATGGGCATTTGCTGCACAGCCTCCGCTGCAGTAGAATTTCGCCCAGCATTTGTTACACTCTTCCTTCGTATAAACATTTGATCCCTTAAAATGTTCCTGAATATCGGTATTGAGTTTACCTTCCGTGACATTACCCATTTTGAAGTCGGTATTACCGACGAACTGATGACATGGATATATATCGCCATCCGGCGTGACTGCTACGTATTCATGCCCTGAACCGCAGCCCCTTAGTCTCTTAGCAATACATGGCCCTTGGGAAAGATCAATCATAAAATGAAAGAAATTAAACCCGTTACCCTCTTTTTTACGCTTTACCAGCTCAAAAGCCAGTTTTTCATATTCCTCATAAAGCACAGGCAAATCTTCTTCTCTCAAGTCATAACCGGTACCTTTTGCAGCAACAACAGGTTCAACCGATATTTGTTTGAAACCTTCATCGGCTAAATGCAATACATCTTTTGAAAAATCAAGGTTTTCCCTCGTAAAGGTACCTCTTACATAGTATTTGTCCTGACCGCGCGACTGTGCCATATCTTTAATTTTGGGCATTATATCATCGTAACAGCCTGTACCGTCTACTCTATACCGCATTTTATCATTTACATCTTTACGCCCATCAATACTTAAAACAACGTTTTGCATATTTTCATTGAGATAATTCTTTACATCTTCATTTAGAAGTATTGCATTTGTAGTTAATGTAAATCTAAAGTTCTTATTAAACTCTTTTTGTCTAGACTTTGCATAGTCTACAATTTCTTTTACAACCTCAAAGTTCATCAACGGTTCTCCGCCAAAAAGGTCAACCTCAAGATTCCTTCTGCTGCCCGATTCACTGATTATGAAATCAATAGCTTTTTTGCCCACTTCTGCCGACATCATTGCTCTTTGTCCGCCAAAATCCCCAGTTGAAGCAAAACAATATTTACACCTCAAATTGCAGTCATGGCTTATATGAAGACAAAGTGCTTTTACAACCGGCTTTTGATCCCACAAAGCTATAGTTTCTTCATAGATATCTTCGGAATACAGCATTCCTTCTGCCTTAAGACTATCAATATCCTTAATCGCCTCGCCAATTTCTTCGCTGTTATATTTTGTTGAAAGCAACTCAACTATTCTTTCGTGCGAATTATTTTCATAATGCTCTAAGACCTCATAGGCAACATCATCAAAAATGTGTACAGCACCACTGTTCACATCCAATACAATGTTTGTTCCGAACAACGAGAACTTGTGAATCATAAAACAACCTCCCCTCACTTTTAGCAATATAAAAACCTCTTTCACTTTGTTTGAAAGAAGTATAATCAAAAAGTGAAAGGTCTAACCTTCCTTTCACTTTTAATTATCGCTAATATAATTACCAAGGTACTTTTTGAAAAAAACAATACAATTGCGGTTCCAAAAATTCCGATTCAATGTTACTTTGCTGACAATATTGAATAGTTTATTTTTGAAACCGCCTTATATCGCCACTAAAACACGGTATTAGTTTTTTTCACAACTCTGGTTTGCAACAGTACATGAAGTCTTACAAGCTGATTGGCATGAAGTCTGACATTCGCCGCATCCGCCCTTTTTCAAACTGTCCTTTAATGTTGATCCGTTTATTGTCTTAACATGTTTCATCCTATTTACCTCCATTGTTAAATTTACAGGGCATATTATAGCACATAAAATGAATCTTGGAAAGATAAAAATTTCCAAAGGAATGAACTGGTGTTACCTTACTTAAAAATACAAGCTCAATTCCACCTCAACTCTTCCAATAATTTCTCAAAGTACTCAGGTAACTTTGCTTCAAACTCCATAAATTCATTTTTTATCGGGTGAACAAAACCGAGTAATTTTGCATGGAGTGCCTGCCCACCTATATCGTACTTGTCTTTTTTCTTCCCATAAACGGTATCTCCAACAATGGGATAGCCTATATAGGATAAATGAACCCTAATCTGATGAGTTCTGCCTGTCTCAAGTCTAACCTCCAATAAAGTCGCATCTTTAAATCTTTCTAGAACTTTAAAATGCGTAACAGCACCTCTGCCGTTTTTTGTATTTACCGCCATCTTCTTCCTGTCAACAGGATGCCTTCCTATAGGGGCATCTATCTTTCCCGATTCCTCACGTACAATTCCATGTACGAGTGCTATATAAATCCTGCTAATATCATGATCTTTTAACTTTAATGAGAGTTTTTCATGCGCCTCATTACTTTTTGCAACCACCAGCACTCCCGATGTATCCTTATCTATCCTGTGAACTATACCTGGCCTTATTACTCCGTTTATACTTGACAAACTTTCTCCACAATAGTCCATCAAGGCATTTACAAGAGTGCCGGAATAGTTGCCGACTGCCGGATGTACCACCATACCTTTAGGCTTATTAACCACCAGAACATCCTCATCCTCATACAAAACAGGAATTGCAATGCTTTCAGGCACAATATCCAGGACTTCCGGTTCGGGTATTTGTAAGGTGATATCATCATTAATCCGAACCTTATAATTGGATTTGACAACGAAGCCATTTACAAAACAAGCCCTTCGTTTAACAACTTTTGTATGTATGAACGAGAATATTTTTCAAGCCTTTTTGATATCCAGGCATCTATTCTAACTCCATTTTCTTCTGATAAAAGCTTAATTTGTTCCAAGTTTTTAACCTCTTCCATTATTTATACCTTACTTCCTGTCATTTTATTCCTCACTCTTTTTCTAGAACGTTTTCTTCTTTTAATACAAACAAAATATAATAGGATAGTAATATTGTCCCAATTACAATAAAACAGTCGGCAACATTAAAAGTAGGAAAATTGTAGGACCCAAAATGAAAATCCAAAAAGTCCACCACTCCACCTGGCCTAAATGCACGGTCTATTAAGTTTCCAACTGCTCCACCCAATACCATTGACAACGATATTTTGAAAAGTTTGTTTTTAGACTTTACAAGATAGTAGGCTAAAACAATTGATACAACTACTGTAACAAGAATCAAAACAGCTTTCCAGCCTTCCATTATTCCCCATGCCGCCCCTTCATTTTTATAATGGGTCAAGTAAAAAAAGCCGTCAATTACAGGTATCTTCCCAATATTTTCTTCAATATTGATAATAGCCATATACTTTGTCAATTGATCTAATCCTATTATTGTTAAAATAATTGCTGCCCAAATCATAAATATCCTTTACCTTTCATGTTTTTAGGTGATTCCAAAAAACTTTGCAATTGGCATTTCAAAAAATTCAATTTTATATGCTTTGTGACCCAAATGTTGTATATGCTATTTTTTGAAATGGCCTTATCCATAACAGATAAAATTATATATACTTTCTAATTGATTGTAAAGTACCAAGAAGATCACCTAAAAGGTATATACCACTGAATCAAATCAAAATATCTATTCCACAAGTACGGGTTGAATTCACCTTTTACCTTCTTGCTGTATATCACCGCATCATTATAAAAGTATAGTCCAAGACACGGCAAATCTTGGTTTACCAATTCCTTCATTTTTAAGTAATATTCCTTTTTTGATGCCTCATCATTCTCACCCATTATTTTCTTTAGATACTCGTCAACCTCAATGTTCTTATATCCGGAAAGGTTTAGAGTTCCTGTTTCCGAAGAATACATAAAAGACAGATCGGGTATGGACGTAATTTGACAGCCAATAAACACCATATCAAATTTTCTTTTATCTAAATTTTTGAAAACATCTTCCCACTTTAGTTTTTTTATTGTGAGCTCTATGCCTATTTCCTTCAATTGTTTCTTTATTTCCTCAGCAACCTTAACCCTTAGTTCGTTGTCTTCATTAACAAGCATTTCCAGTTTAAGCGCAGTGTTTACTCCGTTAATCCTGTTATAGAGCAAACCATTGCTTTCCTTCCATCCACTACCTTCCAACAACTTTCTTGCCTTTTCCTTATCAGTACTGTAAAAAACAGCGTTGGTATCATTTAGCCAGGTATCGGGCATTAAAGGCAAATCCGATGCCACTGCCTCCCCTGGCAATAAATCATTTATGATTTTTGTCTTGTCAACAGCATATGCAATAGCCTGTCTTACCTCCGGAAGTTTAAGTATCTTGTTTGATAAATTAAAGGCTATATATTCAAAATCATTGCTTGTATACTTTTTCATGGTTATATCGGGTCTGCCATTGTATTTTGACCATAGGCTTCTGTCAATGGTCAACAGATCAATATCTCCTCCTTGAAAGGCCTCTGAACTGATTTTCGTTTTTTCATATAAACGGATTTCAATTTCCTCAATATAGGGCAGTTTTATAGAACTCTTGTCCGCTTGCTCAGCTTTCCACCAATTTTCATTGCTTCTAAACTTAACATTCTGCCCTGGATTAAACTCCGCAAATTTGTAAGGGCCTGTCCCTATCGGAGTATTATTCTTAGCTGTTGCAATAAAATCTTCACCAAAAAAATAGTGCTTTGGAATTATTGGGAAAGTCATTAGTTCTGCTGTAAAGGAGTTGGGACTTCTTAGTACAATTCTAAAGGTCTTTGGGTCAACCACCATAAATGTTGTTATATTATTTACATTAGTCTTATATGAGCTGTTAGGACTATTAATTATAGCATTCAATGTAAACTCAACATCTTCAGCTGTAAAAGGCATGCTATCATGCCAGCGTATATTTTCCTCAAGATGAAAAGTCCAAGTAAGTCCGTCCTGTGAAACTTCCCACCTTTTAGCAAGCATAGGTACAGCCTTCTGGCTTTTGTCAAGCTTTACGAGACTCTCAAATACAAATTCAGAATAGTCCCTTACATACAAATTATTTGTCAATATGGGATTCAATGTGTCAGGAATTGTGGAATAAAACGTTAACACTCCTCCTTTTACAGGTCCCGTGTCAATTACGTCATCCTCGCTGTCCAAGAAATTATATTCATTACTTGGGCTATTTTCTTCTCCAATGCTTAAAGCTGCACAGGAAGTAAATAAAATACTTATAGAAATAGATATTATAAATAATAGTATTTTTTTATTCAACTTTTTCCGCTCCCTTTAGTTCATTTCTAAATAGGTAATTCAAAAAAATAACTGGTCAATGGGTGTTTCAAGCAATCTTAAGGATGTTTTTTCAACTGCATAATTGCTGTAAGTGTACCTGTCTTTCCATTATCACCCCTATGTGAAAAAAACACGTCATTATTACATTTAGTACATATATCGGCAATTATAATTTTATTATCCTCTAAACCTTCCGACTTAAGTGAATTCTTAATTATTGGTCCAAGATCTATAAACCACTTTTCCTTTACCTTTTTACAATAAACTTTGCACCCTTTAAAAGTGTTGATAAACTCTTCATACACCTCTTCACCCACCTCAAAACAACACTGGCCTATGGATGGCCCGATAGATGCTTCAATATCCTTTGGGTGACAGTCAAACTCATCCTTCATCTTCTTTACCGCTTCTTTTGATATCTCTTTGAGCGTACTACGCCAACCGGAATGAACTAGGGAAATAACTCTTTTCACCGGATCAAATAAAAACACCGGGACACAGTCGGCATAAAAGGTCACTAAAGCTACCTCTGTATTATTGGTAATCAAACCATCAAATCCTATTATATCGCTCTTTTTATAGATTCCTTTACCCCTGTCAGTAGCTGTTACAACTCGTATTTTGTTGTCGTGAATCTGATTTGAAAGCACCATATTTTCGGTATCAATACCCAAAACTGCTGCAATTCTTCTATAATTTTCTTCAACATTTTCTCTCTTATCATTTTTATTAAAGGCCATATTAAGTGATTTGTACTCACCTTCACTGACTCCTCCACGCCTAGTTGTAAAGCAGTGAACAAGCATATCTGAATACTTATTTAAGTTGTTAAATTGAATATATTCAACCCCGTTTTTCTCAAGGTATGCTATATTAGGATTCGATAAAAATCTTTCTTCCAAAGTTTGCCCCTCCTGACTGCACATTAGTTGCAATGATCTTTCAGACTATTTTTTAAAAAACAGCCTTTTAACCACCTTATAATAAAAAATATTATCACACATTATTGCTATTCACAATATGAGCTGTATTATTCGTAAAATTTCCCATTCAAATATTCCCTGTAACACAATTGTTTCAAGGACGTATAGGACACAAACAGACGAGTTGCATTTGACACTTCAAGCTAAATATGCTAATATCATGTTATTATATGGTAATTACCTTTCGTTATTTTAATATTCATTGTGAAGTAAACAAAATGAGTAGGCGGCTTGCGAGCTGTTTCACGTATTTACTCAATGTGGGGAACAGTTAGTCTGCCATATACAGCTTAAAATTTTGTCGAAAAACACATTTTAGAACTGGGGTTTGATTAGGATCAAAAGGTCATAATCTATACTATAAAAATTATGGTATAAAGTGAACTGTTAACTCAGGAAAGCTTAAACACTCTAACTCTATTTAAAATAGAGTTAGAGTGTTTTTATGTTTTTTTGTTTACTATTTAAGCCATTTCAAAAAACATCCTATAGAATACTTAAGGCATAAAGCCCGTCAAATCAGAGTTCTTGAAATGGCGATTGACCAGTTATTTTTTTGAAATCACCTTAAAAGCATTGGTCGATAACAATTGACCTGATAATTCAGTAAATAAATAACTGAAAGAGGAGGATAAGATTTATGGAGTCTATGATTAAACTTACAAAACAAAAAATGGATGGTGATGCTTTCACAAAGGAATCTTTAAAGCTATGGAATGATTGGAGATGGCAGATTAAAAATACCGTTAAGAGCGTTGATATGGTTGAAAAAATCTTAGGAATAAAGTTTAGAGAAGAGGAAAGAGAGCAGTTCAAACAAACTATAAATATATTTCCAATTGCGATAACACCTTACTATTTATCCTTGATTGATACTGAGGATTACCGTAACGATCCTATTTTTAAACAGGCCTTTCCAGATATAAGAGAACTCAAAGTTACAAATTGCGATATGTCGGATCCTTTAGCAGAGGATACAAATAGTCCTGTTCCAGGCATAACCCATAGATACCCCGACAGGGTTTTGTTTCACATAAGTAATGTATGCGCTATGTATTGCAGGCATTGTACAAGAAAAAGAAAAGTGGGCGATCGTGATAGCATCCCTTCAAAAGAGCAAATGCAGGAAGGTATTGACTATATAAAAAATAACCCCGTAATCAGAGACGTTCTCTTATCGGGTGGTGATCCATTTTTGCTACCCGACGAGTTACTTGATTGGGTCCTTAGTGAACTTGACAAAATTGAGCACGTGGAAGTTGTAAGGATAGGAACTAGAACCCCGGTTGTACTTCCTTACAGAATAACCGATGATCTGGTGGAAATGTTAAAAAAACACGGTACTATATGGATAAACACACATTTTAATCACCCAAAAGAAATTACCGATTCCTCAAAAAAGGCACTCAAAAGACTTGCCTTTGCAGGTATTCCTTTAGGAAATCAGTCGGTTCTTTTAGCAGATGTAAACGACTGCCCTAGAATAATGAAACGTCTTGTTCATAGGCTGGTTCAAAACAGAGTCAGACCATACTATATATACCAATGTGATTTGTCCGAAGGACTTGAACATTTTAGAACTTCTGTCGGTAAAGGCATTGAAATAATGGAAAGTCTGAGGGGACACACCAGCGGCTTTGCTGTTCCAACTTATGTAATTGATGCCCCCGGTGGTGGCGGTAAAATCCCTGTTATGCCAAATTACATTATATCCTGGTCAACCAATAAAGTTATTTTGAGAAATTATGAAGGTGTAATCACAACCTACCAAGAACCAGGTTGTTATCATCATACCACTTGTGACTTAAAATGTGATACCTGCAACTTGCATTTAAAATTAGATGAAGCCCAAGAAGATAAGACAATAGGTATCGCAAGACTGCTTGCAGATTATAATGAAACAATAACACTCACGCCAGCTGAAGAATTCGAAGAGTAAGGAGAAAATATGTTTGATACAATAGAAAAAATCGGGCAATCAACTGTGCACCACGGTAAGAATAGCAACAGAATTTATATTATGTCACTTGATCCAACCGATTTGCCCGAAATCATAAAAAAATTTGATAAACTTGCTAAAGAAAACGAATATGGTAAAATTATTGCCAAAATACCTTTTACTTCTAAAGATATATTTGAAAGGAATGGTTATGAGAGTGAAGCAGTAATCGAAAACTTCTTTAATGGAGAAAACGATGCAAGCTTTATGTGCAAATACACTGACTTAAATAGAAAAACCGATCCACTTAAGAGTAAATGCACTGAAATTCTCAATATTGCTCTGAATAAAGCTCCCCTTTCATACAGTGGAAATTTATCGGAAGAATTTATACTTAGAGAGGCAACAAAAGCAGATGTTCTCGACATGATAAAATTATATAAGATAGTATTTAAGAGCTATCCCTTTCCAATACATGATGAAACTTATGTTTTAAAGACAATGGAAGAGAATTTAATATACTTCGGAATATGGCATGGCAAAGAACTTGTTGCATTATCGTCAATAGAACTTGCAGAAAAATATTCTAACGCAGAAATGACAGATTTTGCAGTGCATCCGAATTATAGAGGCTATGGCTTTGCATTATATCTGCTTAAAGCCATGGAGATAAAATTACACCATATGAAGGTAAAAACTGCATATACCATTGCAAGATCTATGTCTGCAGGTATGAACATTACTTTTTCCAAAAACGGCTATAAATTTGGAGGCACATTAATTAACAACACCGATATATCAGGGCAAATTGAAAGTATGAACGTATGGTACAAAAAATTAAATAAAGATGAAAACATTACTTAGATATGTTATAATCTTATAGTACTTTTACTTACTTAAATATAAAGAGGTGTTGCCTATGAAGTTATTATTTTTTGTGTTAAATAGAATTGAAAAGCTCGATGATATCTTGACTGCTTTTGTAAACAGTAATATTAAAGGTGCGACAGTAATCGACAGCATTGGTATGGCGAGGCTTTTGAGCTGTAAACATGATGACGATGAAATATCGTTTCTAAGCTCTTTAAGAGTGTTCTTAAAGCCTGAAAGGGAAAAAAGCAATATTATTTTAGCTGTAATACAGGATTCACAACTAGATACTGCCGTCTCTGCTATTGAATCGGTGATTGGTGATCTTTCAGCGGAAGATACAGGAGTTGTCTTTAGTGTTCCTGTGGATTTTGCAAAGGGGATAATGTAAATTGGATAGTACTATTATTATTGAAGTAGTTTTAATGATTTTTTTAAGTGTTTTATTCGGTAGGCTAGTAAAGCTTTTTAAAATGCCAAATGTAACAGGTTATCTTATCGCAGGTTTGCTTTTAGGTCCGTCATTTTTCAATTTAGTTCCATCTTCCATGGTAAGTGGCTTTAAGGTTGTATCGGATATCGCACTTGCTTTTATAGCCTTTTCAATTGGAAGTGAGTTTAATCTTTCTTACTTTAAGAAAGTTGGTATAGCTCCAATTATTATTGCTATTACAGAAGCTTTTGGAGCAGTTATTTTGGTTACTATAACACTTATCGTTTTAGGTTTTGACATTAAGCTCTCGCTTTTACTTGGAGCAATCGCTGCAGCTACGGCACCGGCACAAACAATAATGGTAATTGCTCAGTATAAAGCAAAGGGTTCTCTTACCTCTATGCTAGTGAGTGTTGTAGCTATCGATGATGCCGTTGCACTAATTGCCTTCGGATTTACGGTGACCATAGTGAAATTATTGGACTCATCCATGAACACGAATTTAATTTTATCAATATTAAGTCCAGTGTATGAAGTAGTTATTTCACTTGTTATTGGTGCTTTAATAGGCATTTTTATGAAAGTAGTTTTTCGGTGGTTTAAAAAGCCTTCGAATGTTCTTTGTATTACAATAGCTTTTGTTTTATTTACTTACTGGTTTGCAGAATTTATTCACGGCTCTCCCCTATTAGCATGTATGGCTTTAGGAGGAATGCTTGTTAATATTTACAGCAATACTGATAACGTTATTAAAATTTCTGAAGCCTTTACTCCTCCCGTATTTATGATATTTTTTGCAATTTCCGGTGCAGGTTTTGAGGTTTCTGCACTTCCAAAAATCGGGCTTATCGGACTCGTTTATGTTGTTATGCGCGTAATTGGGAAAATCGTAGGTTCATGGCTTGGAGGAAAGCTTACAAAACAGGAAGATAAAATATGCAAATATCTTGGTGCAACATTGATGCCGCAGGCCGGTGTCGCGCTTGGATTGATTGTTGTTGCGGAAGGTCTTATACCAAAGTATGCACCGCAGATACGTGCTGTAATTCTGTGTTCAACTTTTATATATTCAATTATAGGGCCTGTTGCCGCAAAACTTGCATTAGAAAAAGCTGGCGAAATTGTTATTGACCCTAAAAAACGCCCCGTAAAATGCTGAAAATAAAAAGTTATAAAAAAGGAGCTTAAAAGCTCCTTTTTTTATCCTTCATCTCCAATATAGCCTTTTATAATCCTTTCAGATATCTTTCTGTTTTTTTCCTTAAGTTCTGTGACAATTGATCTCATAAGAATCTTTTCATCATACCCCAAATCAACAGCACATAAACCATAATTAAAGCTTCCGTTTTGTCCGTTTTTTCTAGCTACCCTAGCTTTAAGGCTTACCATCCGGCTGTCAAGCTTTATGTTCATTTTAACAAAATTATTTACATCAAGATTCACATGAGTATTGACCATAAAACCCCTCAAACTCATGTTCCTTATAACACCCTCAAAAGGTTGCAATAGCTCCAAATCAGAAATATCAACTTTTAAAAAAGCGGGATACCTAGTTGAGAACCTTCTGTTTATCACAGAAAAGGTTTTACTTATTTTAAGCCTAATCACACCAGAGTCATCAGCCTTTCTTACAACATCACAATAGACGGCATAAATGCTGTTATAGCTTTCATACCCAAGCAACATCCTTCCCTCTGGTATATCTTCAACGTTAATCGGTTCGTCTATTATCTTTATCTCAACCTCTTCATCATCCCTATGAAGCACCAAAGCGGTTCCCATATAATCTTCAAACTTATTTGATGCAGTAACAATATCTCCCTTTTTAAAACTCATAGAAATCACTGTCTTTTCTATATATTTGCCTTTCTATATTATCTCATTTTCTCTCTATAATTCCAATAGCTTGTGGCAATATTTTTAGGTTTATTTTAATTCTATCATTTTGAAATATATCAGTCCATTTATATTTTTATATATCTGTTTTTGTGATAAAATTACTATGCAAACATTGCAAATAGTGTATATAGAATAAGAGGAGGATAAAATATGTCTCATGACACACAACCATTAAAAATATCAGGAAAGCGACTTGATATAGAAATAGCCCGTCCTGGAACATCCTATAGCGGATCTCGCTTTGATTGGACAGGTTTTATAACTAGTGTAGTATTAGACGGTAAACATACCTTTTGCGTACCGGAATCTCCAATACCTGGTGAAGGTTCAGGGGGCTTTGGATTCTGTAACGAATTTGGGATACATACTCCCATAGGTTATGACGAGGCAAAGCCGGGAGAAAAATTTCACAAAATAGGTACCGGTTTATTGACAAGATCTGATGAATCGGATTACTTCTTTTTTGATAAATATGAGGTGACTCCTTATCCTGTGAAAATAGAGTCAGGGATCGACTATGTGAATTTCGAGATTGAACCTGTGGAGTGTAATGGGTATGCGTTTCATATGACTAAGAAAATTTGTGTGGTTGAAAACAGAATGATAATTAAATATATGCTTGAAAACGTGGGTTCTAAAGGTATTCATACGGAGGAATACTGTCATAATTTTATATCAATAGACAATAATCCAACTGGGTTTGATTATGTACTTAAGTTTCCTTATTCTGCGGAGTCTAAGGAAACTCCTGATGTTCTTAGCGTTTTGGGTAATGAGATTACTTGGAAGAAACAGCCTGAAAGTGACTTTTATATTGTTCCGGAAGGATTTAAGGCGGTTGAAAATCACTTTTGGGAGCTAGTTCACAAGCCTTCGGGGGTGGGGGTTAGGGAAATTAGTGACTTTGGGATTCAAAAGGTGGCTGTTTGGGGTAAGGGGCATGTTATTAGTCCTGAGGTTTTTATTGGGGTTGATGTTGAGCCTGGGGCGAGACAGAGTTGGGAGAGGGTTTATGAGTTTTTTGTGGGATGATTAAGTTACTTCTTGTGTGAGTTTATTTTAGGTTTAGTTATTCAAAATCTGATTTAGTGCAAAGGGCATTATTGGGTTTGGAATTTATTTGAAAGGGTTTAGGATTCCTAAATTCTAAGAAAGACTAGTACAATTAGTTTTGCACTAGTCTTTTATGGTTTTAAAGAGTTTATTTATTGGAAATCTTTGCCCAGCTGTCTTTTAGTGATACTGTTCGGTTAAATACAGGTGCTCCAGGGGCGGAATCTTCGCTGTCAACACAGAAATAACCAAGTCTTAAGAACTGGAACATATCTCCGGGCTTTGCATTTTTAAGGCCTGGTTCCATTTTACAATTTGATAGAACTTCTAGAGAATCGGGATTAAGTTGATCTAGGAAGTCTATGTTTTCGTCAGCTCCAGGATTTGAATCAGCAAACAAATTATCATATAATCTCACTTCAGCATCAACAGCATGAGCTGCCGATACCCAATGAATGGTTCCTTTAACTTTTCTTCCGTCAGGAGCGCTTCCTCCTCTTGAACCGGGATCATATGAACAGTGTACTTCAATAATTTGTCCTGTTTTTTCATCCTTAATCAAACTTTCACATTTAACAATATATGCACTCTTTAGCCTTACTTCTTGACCCGGCGCTAAACGGAAGTATTTCTTTGGCGGATTCTCACAAAAATCATCCTGATCTATGTAAACAATCTTTGAAAACGGAACTTTACGTGTACCTGCTTCGGGATCTTCTGGGTTATTTGGCACTTCAAATTCTTCTTCAAGTCCCTCTTCATAATTGTCTATAACTACTTTTAATGGACGTAACACACCCATAACTCTTGTTGCTTTTAAATTAAGCTCTTCTCTAATGCAATGTTCTAGTAATGCAAGATCGACAATACTATTGTTCTTAGCAACTCCTATACGTGCACAAAAATCTCTTATTGAAGCCGGAGTGAAGCCACGTCTTCTAAGTCCTGAAATAGTTGGCATTCTAGGATCATCCCAGCCTCTTACATGATCTTCTTTGACCAGCTGTAGAAGTTTTCTTTTGCTCATAACCGTATAGCTTAAGTTTAGTCGAGCAAACTCAATCTG
Organism: uncultured Acetivibrio sp.; assembly: GCA_964466645.1. Lineage (GTDB taxonomy): Bacteria > Bacillota > Clostridia > Acetivibrionales > Acetivibrionaceae > Acetivibrio. The sequence continues at coordinate 27,606 of CAYXPB010000016.1, forward strand.
TCTCGATTTGCATTCGACATCAAGTTTCTCTAATATCCAGTTGTATAGCGGTCTATGATCTTCAAACTCAAGGGTACATATTGAATGCGTAATTTCTTCCATTGAATCAGACAACGGATGTGCAAAATCATACATAGGATATATGCACCACTTGTCTCCTGTCCTATGGTGTGTAGCTCTCATTATTCTATATATAACAGGGTCACGCATATTTAAATTTGGAGAAGCCATGTCAATTTTTGCCCTTAGAACCTTTGAACCGTCTTCAAATTCTCCGTTTTTCATCTTATTAAACAAATCCAGGTTTTCTTCCACCGATCTGTTTCTGTAAGGACTCTCCTTACCCGGTTCCTTCAATGTACCCCTATATTCACGGATTTGGTCAGCACTGAGTCCACAAACATACGCTTTGCCCATTTCGATCAGCTTTACCGCATATTGGTAAAGACGGTCAAAGTAATCCGATGCGTAGAAGAGTCTGTCTTCCCAATCAAATCCCAGCCATTTAACATCGGTTTTTATTGACTCAACATATTCATCCTCTTCCTTACTAGGATTGGTATCATCAAATCTCAAATTACACAAACCTTTATTTTGAGCAGCTATTCCAAAATTCAGACATATGGATTTCGCATGTCCTATATGCAAGTAACCGTTTGGTTCAGGTGGAAATCTTGTATGTACGCGATCTCCAAACCTATCGGTTTTCATATCGTCATTAATGATATCCTGAATAAAATTAGAATATCTGACTTCATTCTCTTCATCATTACTTTTTTCAATATCATTTATATTAAGTTCATCCATGTAACTTCCTCCTTGTATATTTCAGGTAAAACCATACAACTAGCGATAAAGTTTCCATATTATTATATTTATATTATAAACACTAAAGCTTAATTTAATGAAACTATTGCTCACTTTATTTTTTGTAAACCCAAAATTTATAACCAGAGTAATTAACAAGCTGTGATATTACTATCGTAGGAAACTGCGCAACAAACTCATTAATGCCCTTTTTTTCAACCATATAGGTCAATGCCAATGTTGTTGCGCCAAGCGATACGAGACTTACTACAACAAACTTTATCATTTGTGTAGTATTCTTTTGCTTGCTTCCACCTTTGCTTTCAAAAGTCCAAAGTGTGTTCATGATATAACTGTTGGTTATACCAGCTGCAACACCAATTACCCAACTAACCTGTAAATCCAGCTTAAAAACATTATAACAAATAGTATTCACAACAATAGTCACTAAGGTATTTATAACACCTACAATAGCAAACCTTATAAAACTCTTGTATTTTACAAGCAATTCTTTAATCTTGGACATCAAACCATTATCCACATAGATGACCCCCAGGTACTAATTTAGGAACAGCTAATAATTAAGCCTACACTGAATAACGAAAAACCACACATATTTCGTTATTTCTTAGTATTCATTCTCCTTCAAAATAACGTCATGTGCTCCACCTTCCATGATGCTAACGGAAGATACCAATGTGATTCTTGCTGTCTTTTGAAGCTCAGATATTGATGCTGAGCCACAACTTGACATTGTAGACTTTACTTTACTCAATGTAACCTCTAGGTTATCTTGTAATTTACCAGCATAAGGAACATAGCTGTCTACACCTTCTTCAAACTTAAGACTGTTACTTTCTCCAAGATCGTATCTTTGCCAGTTTCTAGCCCTATTAGAGCCTTCACCCCAGTATTCCTTAACATAGCTGTTTCCACGTTTAACTTTCTTTGTAGGACTTTCATCAAACCTTGCAAAGTAACGTCCCATCATAACAAAGTCTGCACCCATAGCCAATGCAAGCACAAGATGGTAATCATGAACTGTTCCGCCATCTGAACAAATCGGAATATATACTCCTGTCTTTTCAAAGTATTCATCTCTAGCCTTCGCCACTTCGATTACAGCAGTAGCTTGGCCTCTTCCAATACCTTTTTGCTCCCTTGTGATACATATAGAACCGCCTCCGATTCCCACCTTAACAAAATCGGCACCCGCTTCTGCAAGGTATAGGAAACCTTCCTTGTCTACTACATTTCCGCCACCTATTTTCATACCCTTAAAATTATTCTTTACATACTCAAGTGTATCTTTCTGCCAAACAGAAAATCCATCAGAGGAATCTATACAAAGTATATCAACACCTGCCTCTACAAGAGCAGGAATTCTTTCTGCATAATCTCTGGTATTTATACCTGCACCCACCACAAGTCTCTTGTTTTTATCTAAAAGCTCATATGGATTCTGCTTATGTTCATCATAGTCTTTTCTAAATACGAAATAATGAAGTTTCTGATCTTTATCAACTATAGGAAGGCAATTCAACTTATGTTCCCATACGATATCATTAGCTTCACTTAAAGTTATACCCAAATTCCCAACAATTAGCTTTGAAAATGGAGTCATAAAATCTCCAACTTTTTTATCTAAAGAAGCACGGCTAACCCTGTAATCCCTGCTTGTCACAATCCCTAAAAGTTTTCCTCTAGAAGTACCGTCTTCAGTAATAGCAATAGTGGAATGCCCCATTCTAGACTTTAAATCAAGCACATCTTTCAAGGTATTATCAACTCTTAAGTTTGAATCACTGACAACAAACCCTGACTTATACTTCTTTACTTTCTTAACCATCTCAATCTGACTCTCAATAGATTGTGAACCGTATATAAATGAAATTCCTCCACATCTTGCTAATGCAATACCTAGTGTATCATTAGATACCGATTGCATAATTGCTGATGCGATAGGTACATTAAGCTTGAGCTCGCATTCTTCTCCCTTTTTGAATTTGACAACTGGAGTACTCAAATCAACTTTATCCGGTATACATCTTTCGGTTGTCAAATTTGGTATGAGCAGGTATTCACTAAATGTTCTAGATACGTCACTATATATATATGCCATCTTTATCCTCCTAAATTGATTTTCTACTAAATTCTAATATTTTATATCATATTAAAGTCTTTGTCAAAGTACATTTTAACAGTTCTTTATTATTTTTACTAAAGTTCATTTATATTATATATCATTCCTGATTTTATTTCATTATTATGTAACAATTCCAAAAGTTTTTTTGCAACATAGTCTGGAGACTTTAAAGCACCTTGTTGTTTATACTCTATAAATTTTTCAACCATTTCAAAATCTTCAACACTTGACTGCCTTATATTGCCTTGCATTTGTGTATCCATAATCCCTGGATTAAAAGAAATTACCTTAACAGGATTGGGAACATCTTTTTGCTCTACCCCCACACAACCAGTAAACATGTCCATTGCAGCTTTTGAACTACAGTAGCAACCCCATCCGTAATAAGGCTTTTTACCAGCCCCCGAAGATATATTCACTATTCTTTTATCGCAATTGGCATCCTCTGTTCGTTTTATAAATTCAGATATTAAGAGCATTGGCGCCACCAAATTAACATTCATATTACTCATAATCTCGAAACTTGGATATTTCCCCACCGGCATAATAGGTTTAACAGTGCCCGCATTATTAATTAAACAAATGGAATTTGCTTTGGCAAAATTAATCCTTTCAAATATTGTCTCTGCAAGCATATCCATTTCTTCCAAAAAGTTAAAATCATATTCGAAATAATCAATTCCGCAATCTTTCATTCCCGCCTCAGTAACAATGTCTTCATTTACTCTTCTTGAAATACAGAATAAATGGTTGTCCTTTGATAATAAATTCTCTGCTATCGCTTTTCCTAAGCCTCTTGAAGCACCCGTAATTATGTAGTAATTCATATCAAAACTCCTCCTAAATAAATGTAAATTTAATTCTCGAACGTTCAGATATTTTTCTTTTTAGGCACAGCAATTATTTTTATCATAGCTAATTCAGTGAAAATTTCAGACTACAAATACAGTACTACAATATCACAACATCAACCTTAATTACAAGACTTAAGCTATAAATTCATCACCGTTATAAATTTGCAACACCCATTGACCAGTTATTTTTTTTGAATCACCTAACTCTGTTCAATTGAGCGCAATTATGGTAAAAAGCCCCTGCATGAACAGTCTCATGGAGAAAGCTTTTTAGATAATACAAAAAAAATTCTTCCCTATTTGCTGGGGGAAGAATAATAACTAAAACAAGTTTACACCTTAATTATGTTGTTTTTTTCGATGCTTTATCTTTATAGCTGATTTAATATAGATTTTTACATATTTAAAGACTTTCATAATTTCTCAATCTTCAAGGGGATAACTGGTTATTTCGTTGTCCACACAAAACAGCTAAGAGCTTCTTTTTATAGGTCTGAAGAGGTTGTTTTGTTAACAAGGACATTTTGCAAATTACCTTTGTAGTTATATTTTATAGACATTCTATTTCTCATCGTTGTAATAAACAACTCTGCTATATTAGGATCAAACTGACTTCCTGAATTCTTTTCCAGTTCTTCGAAAGCCTTCTCAATTGTTAAGCTTTTCCTGTATGGTCGTTCAGAAATCATGGCATCGAAAGAGTCAGCTACACACAATATTCGTGCTCCAAGACTGATTTTTTCACCTTTAATTCCATCAGGGTAACCGTTGCCATCATATCTTTCGTGGTGATGTTTAACATAATCGATGATATTATTGTCAATACCTGATAAAGGCTCTAACATAATTGCACTATGTACAGGGTGAAGGCGTACCAATTCAAATTCCTCCTCCGTTAATCTCCCGACTTTATTGAGGATTGTCTTTGGTAATTCGATTTTACCTATATCGTGTAATAGCCCTGCATGCAAAAGTGTTTGAATTTCATTTATGCTAAGACCCATGGCTTCACCTATCATGACTGCATATGAAGATACTCGTTCGCAATGACCAAAGGTATATTTATCTTTTGCAACGATTGTACTGAGCAAACCCTTGAACATCCCAACGAGTTGTTGTTGATCCGGCTTAATATTTTTCCGTATTTGCAGCATAATGTCCTGATAAAAGTTAACTTTGTCTTCACCCTTATTTTTAGCTTGGTAAAGAGCAATTTTTGCTTCGGATATCAAGGCTTCTTTGTTGTTTGAAATATTGGGAAATTCAGATAAGCCTATGGAAAATGTTATATTGCTTGAAATACTATCTGTATAATACTCGGTTTTTAATTTTGAATAGCTTGCATAAATATTCTTAGCAGTGTACTCTAAAGACTGTACGTCTTTGTTTATTAACAACAGTGCAAATTCATCGCCGCCAAATCTATATATTTTACAATCAGGGCCAACGATTTTCTTTAATATCGAGGCAGTGTTTATTAATATGTTGTCTCCAAAATGGTGGCCATATAAATCATTATACATTTCAAAATTATCAATATCTATCAAAAGCAAGCCAATTGAATTATTATTTTTAGCTGAATTTTTCATTTCGTTTTCTAAAGTATTATGAAAATGTCTTTGATTAAAAACGCCGGTAAGGTCGTCAGTAATTGCAAGCCTTTCCAACTCGAATCTTTGTCTTGCGTGTTTTAGAGAAATTGAACCTATTAAGATAATTATGAAAATTTTAAAAACTATAAAACATAAAGCAACCACAAAATTACTTAGACCAGTCATATAATGAAAGATGCTTATTGCAATTATATCCTTTATTGAAAATAATAAAGAAACTATAATCCCTACCATTCCAAAACGAAAAGCAAAATAGACTGAAATAAAAGCCAAAATCTGACTTATATAGGCTTGAGAATCCTCTGGTGTGAATAACATAACAATGCTTAAAAATGTAATTGTTATAAGGCTAACTAAAAATTCAATAATTTTTGATTTAGAGTTTAGATATTCATTTTTAAATTTTTTGAGAGATTTAAAGCTGAAAGAGTAGTCCATCTAAAATCACCCTTTCCAATAAAGGGATAAAATCCGATTATTAATAGTTAAAATTGAAAAAAGAATTATGATTGGATGCAAAAATAGAATGCATATAAGAAAAATGTCATATACTTATATATTATACCTTTTATGATATAAAGTCAAACAAAAAACTTGGGATTCATAGCTGAAGCATCATTTTTTTTGATAAGTAATAAACACCTAACAATCAATTGT
>CAYXPB010000017.1:0-8989 GCA_964466645.1 uncultured Acetivibrio sp.
TAAATTCTTTGATATAGCTTAGATGGACCCATTAACATCCTTTAAGTGATTCCAAAAAACAACTTAGATCTTCACCTATCTTTTCCATACCTTTTAGCACATCAATAAACTCATTAAAAGATTCAATTTGCTGTACGGTAATCTCAGAAATACCTCTAAGCTCTTCTATACTTTCAACATTCAGCTCCTTTATGGACTTTACCAATTCATTGATATTTTTATCACTGTCCGCAATAAACTTTATATTGTCATTTACATCTTGAATATGCTTGTTGACATTTTTGTTTTCAATAGATGCCTTTTCAAAGAGCTGTTCGACCTTTTGAACGATCTCCTGTCCAGCTTTGATACATTCAATATCTTCCTTAACTGATCTACAAGCAAACTCTATTTCCGAAGTAGTGTCTTTTGTCAATGAAAAAATCATTTGACTTTCTTTTTCAGCTCTTTCTCCAAGCTTCTTTATATCATAAGCTACTACCTCAAACCCATTCTGAAATTCTCCAGCTCTTGAAGCCTCTATATAAGCATTTAAAGAAAGAGATTTTATTTTTTCGACGGTTCCATTAATAAGTACTAATGTATTCATAACCGCCAGTGAGTTTTGATGGATCAAATCGACCAGTTCCATGCCTTCTTCAGTACTATTTTCAATATTTTGCATCAGCTTGACTGCATTGTCAATTATCACCTGTACACTATCATTCATTGTATCTTCCTGACTGAATATATCAGCTATTGTTTGGCCCTTCTGAGAAATACTTGAGTGTTTTTCCATAATAATTTCTGTAGCTTTCAAAGCATAATCCATATCTACCAATGTACTTTCAAAGTTTGCTAGCAAGTTCTCTACATCTATGGCTATTTTATTGTTTAGTTGCTCACTTTTAGTTGCTGCTTTAGATATTTGACTTACAGACTTATTCAACGTATCAGAAACATTTGAAGAGGCTTTCAAAACGTCACCTAGTCTCTGTAAAGTCTTATTCTTATCTGCCTCACCTTTTTTCATTTTTTTTAGCAAACCGGAAATCTTATAATTAATTGCAATACAAGCCAAGGACATAATTATAAACTGTATTCCGTTCGACATAGCCAAAACAAACCAAGGCGTGGTCCCGCCAAAATTTTGTGGGAAATATGTAACTGCAATATAATCACTTATTGCTAGCGCCAGCAGCTGAAAAGCCATTGAAAACCAGTTTGTTTTTGTTGATAAAAATAAACTCGCAATTACCACTGCATAAAGCCAAGTAACATTTAATTTATTCATTCGGCAAAAAATATTTACACTAGATATACCTAAAGATAAAACTACTATAATGGCATACTTTATCCAAGGGTTGGTGAGTTTGAAAACCCATACAGCTGTAAGCATACAGCAGGTAAAAACAGAGAAAATCAGTACAACTAAGAGTAATTGGTTGCTTTTTACTCCCATAATTCCTGTGGAAATAACAATTAGCGCTAAAATAGCAAACAGCACGGAAGTAGCAACCGTCTTTACTGCAAGTCTGTATGATTCTTCCTTTTGATCATAATTAACACTTTTGTCATTGTGTAACATTATTGTTACCTCTCCTCATAATCATAATCTTGTGCTGAATACTATTATTTAGGGATAATTACAAAACACCACTGGTCAGTTGCCATTCATCAAAATTTTACTAGCTGGACTTTGTAACCCGAATATTGTAAATTTTATTCTTTGAAATGACCTAAACAGTTTTAGAGTAAAAATTTTCAGTATCTATATCGTCATTATAACGATAAATATTAATACTTAAAAGTAAAGTCCAAAATTTCTGAATACGAAATTTTGGACTTTCAAGCTACATGTAATAATTACAAAAAAGTACTAGATTATATAGAAGTGCAACTTATATATAGTATTATTCAACTTGTATTTTCACCGGTGAAGTGTAAATATCATAAGCATCCTCTTCAACATCGGATAAGCGTGCTGTATAGCGAAGTATTACATAAGCAGTGCCGGCTTTTTTAGCGGTAATAGCTCCGCCTTTCACTTCTATACATTCTTCGCCACTTAAGATAAGCACCTCCGGAATCACACTATTTATTGTTCCGTTGTAAGTTTTCACATTTGCCTCAAGTAAAGCTATACCACCGTTTTTTATAAATACTAAACTTTGTTTTGGTGTAATATCCACAGCCCAATCAGAAAGAACATGTGCGCAATCTGTTGATATCCCCCATGCACCCATTTTAAAATATTGTATAACCTTACTCTTATCATTAATTTGCCATGGCCAAATGGTCATTCCTCTATGCTTTGCAATCTCCATAAAATCCCTGCTTATTGCTTCGCAGTTTGGCATAAGGCTCGAATTAAGGTTCTGAACCTCCCACAAAACAAAGCGCAGCGATCCATAAATATCAGATTTAAAGTCATACCCTGATCTTACATTACCTAGAGGCATTTCAGGCATAAGTGCCTTGATTCTTTTCAGTTGGTCATCACTTGACGAAATTGCAATAGCTTGTCCATTAGTTCCAACTCTTTTTGTAAGCTCAATAAAATGATCGACTGTTTTAGGGTCTCTGTTCTTTATTTCAACAAAAATAGTTTGATTTTTGCCCCTGAACCTTTCAAAATATTGACTTAATGTAGGAATTTTAGCCGTAGGGTATTTATCGGCAAACTGCCTATTAGCATAATAAGTGCTAATTTGTTCAAGAGTCTTTTCATGAATCTTTCCTTTTCCATTGGTAGTACGTTCAAGAGTTTCATCATGCATTACTACCAAGTGCTGTTTTCCATCAGCTCCTGTCATAGTATGCCATATATCATTTTCGACCATATCAGCTCCAAGTTTAAAAGCAAGCTCAGCGCCTTCAATAGTATTCTCAGGCGCAAGTTGTGGAACACCTCTGTGCCCAATTAAAAACGGCTTTCTAATAATGGTTGTTTTATTATTATACAAAGATAGGGCTTGTACGGCTTTTTCGGTAGAATCGGTTATAATACCGTTAGTCCCTGCTGTAATTATTTTGTGAAGCGTAACAAGCTTTTCACTGTCATCCTCTTTTATTGTATCTTTAGTCCAAACGGTTACCAATCTTTGCTGCAAAAACTGTACATTGCTCTTTGTTGCAGCTTCTAAAGGAAGCACTATTATCCGGGAAAGATTACTGTTTGCAAAATTACCTATGTTCATGAGTTGGCTGTCATCTAAATTAGAAGGCAGACTTTCAAATTCAACGATTCCCCTTATAAAGGCGTAATTTTCTCTAGCGAGCTTTACTAGCTCCGGAAACTTTGATATGACAAAGACATCCTCTATTCCATGGTCTTTTAAATACTCTGATATAGCTTTTGACGACTCGCTATCATTTACTCTGAAAGCAGGCATTACTTTTGATTTCATAGCTTCATAAAACGAAGCAACAGTACCTATTACATCATTAGAACCATATCCTGTGACTTCAAGTTTATTGTTTACAGAAAAAATAACCGTTGCAGCTTGTCCAGCGGAAATTATACTTTCAAATTCTTTTTTACTTTTGATTTCTGTAACTATTGTAGGTGCCATAGCTATCTTTGTATTAACTTCATTAACTCTTGTAAAATTTCCTTCTGGAGAATTCGTCCTTGTAAGAGGCGCTTCCAACAAAGATATTTTTATGTTGTCAATCTTCATAATACTACCGTCAGCTTGAAATCCTATTCCTCCAGCGGGAAATCTGTTCCATATTTCCAAATTCATAAGCATTACATTCCCAATCCAATGCTCAACAACGTTATCATAAGCTTTAACCGTATAACGATACATTTTAGACTCATTGATGTCTTCGTAAAACAAGTTGGTTTTACCAACAATCCAAGTGTCTGAAATGTCCCTCTCAGCAAATTCAGTCCCATTTACAGCAGTAGCTTTCTTTCTGACTGTCATTTGATAAAAGGGATAATTATTATTTTGTATCCTATACATTATTGAATTCCAACGCATTGGATCATTTGCATTTAAATTGGTAACATCTGCCTCAATCTTATAGTTCCCAAACTTGTTTAAATACTCTGGTAATAAAACCTTTGCCGGAGTATGCCTTGCATCAATAAAAAATTCCCCATCTTTTACAAACGAATTTATCTCATGGGCGCCATCTTTTCTTAACCACCCTTGAGGTAATGTACCATCGGATAAATTATTAAAATTCTCCTCATACAATACATAATTATCCTCAGTACTTTCCTTTGTAAATAACAAAAAACTGGTAGAAGCACCGTCAATAACAACGGTAGCTGTGGTCGTACCCTTTTTGAGTATATTTATTTGTCCCTTTGAATATTTGGCAATATCGGGATCGCTGAAATACCACTGACATTGATCACCATCAATTATTTTTCTGGTAAAGTCTTGCATCTTCGCAGTAAATTTTACTTGTTTGGCTTGCATATTACCCTTTATTCCAAAAATATAACCATTCTCATATGTGATTGAAATGATTTTTTGTGTACTTACTTTTTTATTAGAAATAGTACCGAAATTTCCATACACAGAACTGCCAAATATAAGCTTACTATTTGCCACTTTGCCAGGATTATTAGCTCCATTTACAAGAGTACTGCTTTGGATAGCAATCAGTATTGACATAAATATACACATAAGAAACTTTTTCATAGACTATTCGCCTCCAGACCATATTTCTAGTGCTTTCTTTGCAATTATAAACACTTCTATCTCGCTGGATTTAGAACATTTGATTGGAAAACACCTCAACAAAATTCTTAACAGCAAAAAACACTTCCATTACCACAAACAAGTAATCAAGTGTTTGATTTTCGTAATATCATATAATAATTATATCGAAGTCGTGATATTTTGTAAATATCCTTTTTAGGTGATTACAAAAATAGCTGGTCAATTGCCATTTCCAAAAATTCGAATTAATGGGCTTTATGCTTTACATATTAGTGGGACAATACTCTCCTTTTGCTATCAAGCCAATCGACCATTCTTTTATAATCCCGTGAAATATATTCTGTGTTAATATATAAACTATTGTCAAAAAAGCTTATTTTACAATATTCCATACCGTATGGGCGAATTGAAAATATGTGTATTCTTTGTTCATCACTCAACAAACTGCTCATAGAGTAATCAACTGCACCAATTCCAACAAAAAGAGTTAAAATAAAAAAGGAAAATATTATTATTAACTTTATTCTAAAATGCCTTATCTCTCTAAACTTTTGAACTCTATTCATTATTATCTCCGTTGTATGTCGCAGCTCAAGCTGCATTTATAAATTCAAGAAACATATTTATTATTGCCTTAAAAAGTTTTATTTATTATCTACAATTTCACCTATTATCTCTGATAAATATTTCACACTTTCAAGACATTCACTCGTCAAATTTCCATCTCCTCCAACCTCTACAAGCATTGCACCGTTTGCCAGATGCTGATTATACCTGTTATAGCTTATTAGTATAGGCCTTGTTAACCCCGGATACTTTTTATCAAGTTTTTTCTGAAGAGTTATGGCAAGTTTCAGGTTCTCCGTCCAATTCGGATGGGTAAGGCCTGTTGCATCGCTTCCCACAACGAACATAATCTTTGCTGCTTTCTTGCCATTTATATCGGTTACAACTCTAAGCTGATTGTCTTTAAGTGCATCTCTATGTACATCAATAACCATTTTTATTGAAGGATAACTTTTTAAAATATTCGATGCAGTATTAAGTGATCTGCCATAGGCACCTGAAGTCCCAGGATAATCATGTACAGCTGCATTATGTATTACCTCAACACCAGAATCTTTCCTAAGTAACTGTGCAAGCTCTTCACCTACCCTTACTATATTAAACCTGTTATCATTTGATCTGGTTTGTACACCTTCCTTATTCAGCATGTTAATGTCCCTTAAATAACTCTCGGTTGTATGGCTATGATAAATAAGAACTTCAGGACCCTTTTTAGTAAAATCCAGCTTTAAGGGTTCTTTCATAATATCTTCAATATTAATTTTATATTTAGTATCGTTGTTAATCGCTATCTTTCCATAGGAAACCGCATCATCATCATTAATGCTATGTTCTTCGGTTTCTTCAATATATATGCTGCTTATAATCGGATCGGCATAATGCTCTTCCTTTCCATCCTCCTTTACAATTACAGAAAAATTAAAACGTTTATAGTCACTGGTATTTTTCTCAGCCAAAAATTTCTGATAGTCACTGCTATAATAATTGTGAAATAAGGACGATTGTGCATTTAAAATAGTCATCGGGTTATTTAAGTCAAAATGAAATAATTCGTTGAAAAGCCCCTTTACATGCCCAGACAATGAATTGCTTGAGGTTCCGCTATTATATATCGTGTCTATAATAGGAAGTGAATTCTTTAATGCCGACCGATAGTTGTCCACATCAATATTTGCAACAATCATTTTATCGGAATTGTAAATAAGATCTCCTCCTGCGACACCTACCTTTACAGCTAATATAGCCAATCCCATTATCGCTATTGTCTTTAGTACTGTAAAAAATATTATTCTAACTTTCTTGTGCCTATACCTCTTTTTCATTTTTTCCTCCGTTTATGGATATTATTCCCATCCAAACACAAATCTATATTTTATTTTTTGAAATGGCCTAAAGAATTTTAAAATAACCTTATCTCTAATGATATTAATTGTAAACCTTTTTTATGATAACTCTTGATAAATAATTTAAATACATATATAATGAAGATGTATCTTTTTATCGGTGGGAATATTTGTACATTCTATACAAATACCTAACACTAATGATAATTAACCAAGATGCTTGGTTTTAAACATGTATAAACACTTAGTTTCTATCAGTTTTATCTCAATTAGCAAATGCAACATAATGATTAACATTCGTGATTTTTGTGTCGATTAAGCATTTTTTAAGTCTATTGCTTTTGTTTAGCTTGTATTGGTAATAAAATTTAATATGCCTTATAAAAGTACTTTCTAAGAATCTTGTTTCACGTGCATTAGGTCATTTCAAAAAACAACCTATACAAATTTAAGGTCACAAGGCCAATCAAATCAGTTGTTTGAAATGGCAATCGACCAGTTGTTTCTTTTGGAGTCACCTTAAATAAAAAATACATTTTATATTCGCTAAAACAAATCCACATAATTTAATCAATTAACCAAAAGGAGGATTAGGTATGTACAACTTTAAGAATTTAAAGTGCTACAATTGTAAAACTGTTATCCTTAGTCTACCGGAGATGGAAATCGAGAAGCTTAACGGACTTAACTTTCAGTGCGACTGCTGCGGGCATCAAAATCGTTTAAAAGAGTTTAGATTTTTGAAAAGCCCTAATAACAACGATCCCTATCTAAACATTTTAAGCATCGACAGTATTCTTTTATTACCCAAAAGCTTGTAGATAAACATGATATGTAAGTAAGGCGTTTCAAAAAAATTGTTTCTTAGAAGTCACTTAATTTGTAAAGTAGCAGCATTAAATTTACTTTTATACAAGTTTACGTTTTTACTTCGCCATAACTAAACTATGAAAATACTTTTACTTTACATAAAAAGGAGTGTTGCAAACTACCTATATAGTAGCTTGCAGCACTCCTTTTAATTATAGTTTACTTTAAGCCTTATTTGCTCTAAGTCTTTTTCTTTTCCGTTCAACAGGGTAAACTTCAAATTCCTCCTGTTCAATACCTTCATTAGGCTGAAAGTTTTTAAAAGCTACAGACATCATTAGCTTTATTCTGTTTAGCTGATTAACTTCACTAGCCCCCGGGTCATAGTCCACAGCAGTGATATTTGCCTTAGGATATCTGCTTTTCAGTTCTTTAATCATACCTTTTCCCGTAACATGATTAGGGAGGCATGCAAAAGGCTGCATACAAACGATATTTTGGGCTCCGCTTTTTATAAGTTCTATCATCTCCGCTGTCAAAAACCACCCTTCTCCTGTTTGATTTCCTATGGATAAAATCTCCGATGCCATATCCGCAAGCTGGTATATTGAACACGGTGCATAAAAACGCTTACTCTCTCCAAGGGCTTTTCTCATATCTTTTCTATAGTATTCAATTAAATCAATAGCAACATTTTTAATCACTTTTGTCATCTTTTTATCTGCAAGATATTGGTGCTTAAAGTTGCTGTCATAAGCACAATAGAGTAAGAAATCCACCAAACCAGGCATTACAGCTTCTGCCCCTTCTTTTTCGATAATATCAACCACATTATTATTCGCCGTCGGATGGAACTTTACGAGTATTTCACCAACAAGCCCTACTTTTGGCTTCTTGCTATTATTAAGCTTTAAGCTGTCAAATTCCTCAACTATCTTATACATATTTTCCTTAAAAGCACAGTGTTTACCACTTCTAACTGATACCTTACACTTTTCAACCCAGGAATTATATAAAAGATTTGCTGAACCTTTTATTTTTTCATAAGGCCTCACTCTGTAAAGTACATTCATTAAAAGGTCCCCGTATACCAGACCGATAAGGATTTTGTTTAGAAGTCCTGGTGTTTTCTTAAAGCCCGGATTCTTTTCAAGACCCGCAAAATTTAGAGAAATAACCGGTATATGAGGCATATTTGCATTCTTAAATGCCTTTCTCAAGAAACCAATGTAATTGGTAGCTCTACATCCCCCAGCAGTCTGAGTTATCATTACCGATGTATTTTCTAAATCATACCTTCCCGATTTTAATGCCTCAACAACCTGACCGACAACAATAATTGATGGATAGCAAGCATCGTTATTTACATATTTCAACCCTTCATCCACTGCTTTACGATCTACCGAAGGTAGAACCTCAACATTATAACCGGTTGAATTGAACGCCTCCTCTAAAAACTGAAAATGTATAGGAGACATTTGAGGGACCAAAATAGTATGACTCTTTTTCATCTTTCTAGTAAACTTTACTTTCTTATAGCTAGAATCACCCTTTATAAGTTCAAATCCATTCATTTTAGGCATCATAACATCTATTAATGCCACG
>CAYXPB010000017.1:8999-33039 GCA_964466645.1 uncultured Acetivibrio sp.
CAAATCCATTCTTATCCCTTTCATCCATTGCTGCCTTCAAGGACCTAATACGTATTTTGGCAGCTCCTAAGTTATCTATCTCATCTATTTTTAATACAGTATATATTTTACCACTGCTCGATAATATTTCTTCAACCTGGTCAGTAGTTACAGCATCAAGTCCACAGCCAAAGGAGTTCAGTTGGATAATTTCCAAATTCTTCTTATCCTTAACAAAGCTTGCTGCCCTATACAGTCTTGAATGATATACCCACTGGTCAACAACTCTTAACGGCTGTTGAATATTTCCCAAATGAGCAATTGAGTCCTCTGTGAGAACAGCCATTCCAAAGCCTGTAATAATATTCGGTATCCCATGATTTATCTCATGGTCAATATGATAAGGTCTTCCTGCCAACACAATTCCCTTGCCGCCGGTTTGCTCAAGATATCTTAAGACCTCTTCTCCCTTGTTTCTTATATCCTGCTTTACATTATTCAATTCAACCCAAGCTTTTTCCGATGCCCTTTCAATTTCTGCCTTGCTTATGCCAAATACGCCAAACTCATCAAAAAGTCTTTGGGTCAAACGCTTTTTATTGTAGAAAGGTAAAAACGGGTTCATAAACACCGTTCCACTCTCTTTTATTACATCCATATTGTTCTTTATTACTTCCGGATATGAAGTAACTATTGGACAATTAAAATGATTGTCCGCATCTTTGTATTCAACGCTTTCATAAGGAATGCATGGATAAAATATGATATCCACATCTCTGTTTACCAAGCTCATAATGTGTCCGTGCACAAGCTTTGCAGGATAGCATACAGATTCAGACGGTATGGTCTCAATTCCAAGCTCATATATCTTTTTAGATGACCTAGGAGATAGCTCTACCCTGTATTTTAACTCTGTAAAAAAGGTAAACCAAAAAGGATAGTTTTCGTATATATTCAATACCCTCGGGATTCCTATGGTTCCACGATATGCCTGTTCTTTCTTTAAAGGAGTATAGGAAAAGATCCTTTTATATTTAAAGTCAAAAAGGTTCGGAACACTTTCCTTCTTTTCTTCAATTCCAGCTCCTCTTTCACACCGATTACCCGATACAAACTCCTTTCCATTCCCAAACTCGTTAACCGTCAACAAACAGTTATTTCCGCACAAACCACACCTTCTCATGGACACTTTCATATCAAAGTCTAGAAGTCTATCCTCGCTAAGCAAAGTGCTTTTATAACCTGTTTCATATCTTTGATGGGCAATTAAAGCCGCACCATATGCTCCCATAAGCCCTGCTATATCAGGCCTTACAGCTTCTTTACCCGATATAATTTCAAAGCTTCTTAGTACCGCATCGTTATAAAAAGTTCCTCCCTGAACAATAACCTTATCTCCTATCTCCTCGGGATTTCTTATTTTTATAACCTTTTGAAGCGCATTTTTTATAACCGAATAGGATAATCCGGAGGATATGTCTCCTACCGACGCTCCTTCCTTCTGGGCTTGCTTAACCCTTGAGTTCATAAACACGGTACATCTTGAGCCTAAATCAACAGGCTGTTTTGCAAGAAGCGCTTCAACAGCAAAATCTTTAACACTCATGTTCAGTGAATATGCAAACGTCTCAATAAAGGACCCGCACCCTGAAGAACATGCTTCATTGAGCATAATACTATCAATAACTCCGTTTTTTACCCTAAGACATTTCATGTCCTGCCCGCCGATATCCAATATAAATTCAACACCGGGCAATACTTTTTCTGCTGCCTTGTAATGCGCAATAGTCTCTATTTCACCTATATCCACATCTAAAGCCGCTTTTATGAGGCCTTCACCATATCCGGTAACGGTGGAGTTAGCGATTTTAGCTTCCTTAGGTAGTTTCTTATATATATCTTTTAATATGGTAATTGCAGATTTTAAAGGACTTCCATTGTTGCTGCCATAATAGGAATAAAGTACTGCTCCTTTTTCATCAATAAGAGCAGCTTTTGTAGTTGTCGAACCTGCATCAATTCCTAAAAAGCAATCCCCTTTATAACCCGCTAGGTCTCTCATACTAACTTTAAATGCATTGTGCCTTTTACGAAACTCTTCAAGTTCCTTTTCGTCTTTAAATAGAGGCTCCAATCTTTCAACCTCATGAACCGTAACTTCATTGAGCAAATAAAGTTTGCTCTCTATAGACTTAAACGATACTGCATTTAAAGCTTTAGAGGATAAAGCTGCTCCCATTGCAACGTAGAGTTCTGCATTATCGGGGAAAACTATCTGATGCTCGGGAATCTTCAAAGTCTCAATAAACCTCTCCCTAAGCTCCGACAAAAACTGCAAAGGACCTCCAAGAAACGCTATATTTCCTCTTATGGGCTTTCCACAGGCTAAACCGCTTATAGTCTGATTTACTACAGATTGAAAAACCGACGCTGCAATATCTTCTCTTGCAGCTCCTTCATTTATTAAAGGTTGTATGTCCGTCTTTGCAAAAACCCCACATCTTGCTGCAATAGGGTAAATAACATTATGTCCTTTAGCAAGTTCATTTAAGCCCGAAGCATCGGTTTTAAGCAAGGATGCCATTTGATCTATAAAAGCCCCGGTACCGCCAGCACATGTACCATTCATTCTCTGCTCAATTCCGCCTTCAAAATATGTTATCTTAGCATCTTCTCCGCCTAACTCTATTACAACATCTGTATGCGGAATAAAAGTCTCAATAGCCTTTGTACTCGCAACCACTTCCTGTATAAAGGCTATGCTAATCCATTCAGAAACAGAAATACCTCCCGATCCGGTTACCATTATAGTAATATCTTCATTTGAAAATAAATTATAAGCCTCACTGATGAGTGAAAATATTGTTTTTCTAATATCAGAATAGTGTCTTTGGTATTTACTGAACAACACTTTGTCATATCTATCAAGTACAACCAACTTTACAGTGGTCGATCCTACATCTAGTCCTACATGTAATAATTTCTTCATAGACAACGCAGCTAAATTTAAGCCGCATTCACACCCCTTTCAACTACACCCACCCTTATGTTAGCCTAACACTTGTTTCACGTAAAAATTCAATATGCTTTCGAGGCAAACAAACCTTATAACAATCTATTTTATCAACACATTTCTGATATATTTCTACAAATAATAAGTTGTTTCTCATAAAGCATTTTACACCAACTACAATACCCACCGCAAGTATTATTCCTAATACTGGCAACAGTATATTCTTCCACATGAATAATACGAATATATATATTTATATGTTAAGTTACTAGAAAAGTATGCTTGTCTGAGAGATAACTATGGCCGTTTTTTGAAACCCACATTGACCAGTTATTTTTTGGGAATCACCTAAAACAAACTAAAACTTTTAAAAGGGAAAAACCTTAATAAAGCCTTTCCTGTAACATAGTCCATACTTTCAGTACCTAGTGTCCTGCTATCTCTACTCATATGCGGAAGTCTATTGTCCCCAAGCACATATATACATCCCTCTTCCACCTTAACATCGCTATATTCCTCATCAACTTCAAGTGTGGTATCTCCGTTTATATACCCCTCTTCTAATTCCTCTCCATTGACAAACACCTTACCATCAAGTATTTGAACATGATCCCCTTCCACTCCAATTACTCTCTTTATAATCGGCCGTATTTCTTTGTTCAACTTTATTGGGTCATCAATTGTAACAATATCTCCCCTCTTGATGTTTGCTATTCTAGGACTGATTTTTTCGATTATAAGCCTGTCACCATCATGAAGTGTTATTTCCATGGAACTGCCTTTTACAACGGTTATCTGTGCAACAAAAGTAACTATCAAGACTCCCAAAATCACTGCTATACCAATGTGAATCAACCAATCTAAAACCTCTTTTAAAATCGGATGCTTACTCGTAAGAATTCCTCCTTAAAATAGTGCTTAGGTGATTATAGAAAAAACTCTGCAATCGCCATTTCAAATAATGTTCCTCTGTTTGAAAGCTTTTAAGCTTTCATGATGGGCTTTATACTTTAAATATTGTATAGGTTATTTTTTGAAATGGCTTTATTAATTTCATATTAATAAATTGTATATAATTTATACCTTTTTTTCAAGTGAATAATATGAATAAGGTTTTTCAAAAAAATTCTTTAGTCAATATATGGTTTTTCAACCTAACAAAATTAACTTTTTCGAAACCATTGACCAGTGTTATTTTTTTGAGATCACCTAATATGTCTATAATTTTCACATAATAAAATACCCTGTCGGTGTTATTAATCATCACAAACAGGGTATTTAACCCTTATTTTTAAGTTTTAAAATATATTTTGTTACAGAACACTAGTCGCTTAGCTCTATGTGAAGCTCCTTAATTTGCTTATCTTCAACCACATCTGGTGCATTAGACATTAGGTCTGAAGCATTCTGTACCTTTGGAAATGCAATTACATCCCTTATACTAGTTTTTCCTGCCATAATCATTATAAGCCTGTCAAGACCGAAGGCAAGACCACCGTGAGGCGGTGTACCGTATTTAAAGGCCTCAAGAAGGAATCCGAATCTATCCCAAGCCTGTTCTTCAGTAAAACCTAAAAGCTTGAACATTTTTGACTGAAGGGACTGGTCATGTATTCTTATGCTGCCTCCTCCTATTTCAGTACCGTTTAGGACTATATCATAAGCCTTAGCCCTTACTTTTCCGGGGTCGGTATCAAGGTACTGCATATCTTCATCCATAGGTGAGGTAAAAGGATGATGCTTTGCAACATAGCGTTTTTCTTCATCATCATACTCAAGCAATGGGAACTCAGTTACCCAAAGGAAGTTAAATTCATTTTCGTCTATAAGATTGGTTTTTCTTGCTATTTCAAGTCTCAGCTGCCCTAGAGCATCATAAACCACTTCGTTTTTATCTGCAACAAAACAAATCAAATCACCGGGCTCAGCCTTCACTCTATCAAGTATTGCTTTTAATTCTTCTTCTGTAAAGAATTTTGCAAAGGAGGATTTAATTTCGTTTTCTTCTACCGAAATCCACGCCATTCCCTTAGCTCCATATATCTTTACAAATTCAACTAAAGCATCTATTTCTCTTCTGCTGAAAGCTTTACCACAGCCCTTTGCATTTATAGCTCTAACGCTTCCGCCGTTTTGAACCGCACCAGAAAACACTTTAAAGCCACAGTTTTCAACCATATCAGATACATTAATAAGCTCAAGTCCGAATCTTATATCCGGCTTGTCGGATCCGAATCTGTCCATTGCCTCCTGGTAGGTCATCCTTAAGAAGGGTGTTTCTAATTTGATGCCTAACGCTTCATCAAAAGCCTTTTTTATAAAGCCTTCATTTATTTCCAATACATCATCAACATTTATAAAGGACATTTCAAGGTCTATCTGAGTAAATTCAGGCTGCCTATCAGCTCTTAAATCCTCGTCCCTAAAACACTTTACAATCTGCATGTATCTGTCATAACCGGATACCATTAAAAGCTGTTTGAAAAGCTGGGGTGATTGAGGCAGTGCAAAAAACTTTCCAGGATGAACCCTGCTTGGGACTAAATAGTCTCTTGCACCTTCCGGTGTACTCTTTGTGAGCATTGGCGTTTCTATTTCTAAAAATCCGTTTTGATCGTAATAATCTCTGGCAATTTTGGCAACTTTATGCCTTAATATAAGATTTCTTTGCATATCCGGTCTTCTCAAATCAAGGTATCTATACTTCAGTCTGAGAGTTTCATTAACATCTGAATCTTCCTCAATGTAAAAGGGTGTTGTTTCCGCATCACTCAAAATACGGAGCTCTTTTGCAATAATTTCAATCTCTCCTGTGGGCATCTTAGTATTCAACGCCTCTGGAGCTCTGTTTACAACTTCTCCTACAACAGCTAAAACATACTCACTTCTTATTGACTCAGCTTTTTCAAACATTTCAGCACTGAGTTCGCTGTTAAATACCACCTGAAGTATGCCGCTTCTATCTCTCAAGTCAACAAAGATAAGTCCTCCAAGGTTCCTTCTCTTGTGCGTCCACCCCATAATAGTAACTTGTTGCCCTACATTTGAAGCATTAAGTTCTGCACATCTATGCGTTCTTTTCATTCCAAAAATCGATTCACCCATATTATTCCTCCAATATACAAAAAATTAAGTACATTTACATCTTTAAGCGCTCTATAAGCGTATCTAGACTTATATCCTTATTCTCACCTGTAAGCATATTCTTTAAAACCGCCTTGTTGCTATCTACTTCATTATCTCCTAAAACAATTGAATATACAGCCCCCAACTTATCGGCATATTTCATCTGAGACTTAACACTCCTGCCCATCAAATCGGTCTCGGCACTAAATCCTGCCTGCCTGATCCTATACACAAGCTTTTGGGCATATTTTTGCGCATTATCTCCAATAGTCGCAATATAAACATCCATAGCATCAGCCTTAGGTATTTCTATCCCCTGACTCTCCATAACCAAAAGCAACCTCTCAATACCTATCGCAAAGCCTATACCTGGTGTATTGGTACCGCCACATTCTTCAATCAGCCCATCATATCTTCCACCGCCGCATACAGTCCCTTGTGCTCCTATATTCTTTGACACAAACTCAAATACCGTCTTTGTATAGTAGTCAAGACCTCTAACAATATTTTTGTCAATGTTATATTTAATGCCGAGATTCTCAAGACCTTCCTTTATGCCTTCAAAATGTGCTTTGCAGTCTTCGCATAAACTATCTACAAGGGCTGGAGCATCCTTAGTATACACCTTACACTTTTCTTCCTTGCAATCGATAATCCTTAAAGGATTTCGCTCATATCTATTCTTGCATGTGCCGCATAAACTATCCAAATTAGGTTTGAAATACTCCAAAAGCTTATTGTTATATTCTCCTCTACATTTAGGACAACCTATACTGTTTATATTGAGCTCTATATCTTTTATACCTAGCCTGTCAAAAAACATGCTCAACATGCTCATAATTTCAACATCAACCAAAGGTCCCTTTGACCCGAAACATTCGACGCCAAACTGATGAAACTCCCTGTATCTGCCCTTTTGTACATTTTCATACCTATAGGCCGTAATATTATAATAAAGTTTAACAGGCATAACCAAAGATGCCATACCGTTTTCAATGTAGCTGCGCACAACTCCTGCAGTGCCTTCAGGTCTCAAGGTAATACTTCTCTCACCTTTATCTAGAAAAGTGTACATTTCCTTCTGAACAATATCAGTAGTATCTCCTACACCTCTTTGAAACAACTCGGTGTGTTCAAAAACCGGAAGACGGATTTCCTTAAACCCAAAACTATTACACAGTTCAGAGATCTTCCTTTCTACATACTGCCACTTATATACTTCCAATGGCAGAATGTCTTTTGTCCCCTTTGGTGCTTTTATCAACATAGTTACCTCCAAGATATTCCGATAATTTTATATACCCTTAATTTTAAAACAACCTATATAAAAAACCTCTCGCCTGACTACTTGTCAGGTACGAGAGGTAATATTCCCCCGTAGTACAGTCGTTTCCCTCTTTCAATCCGTTCGAAATATGTTTATTTAAGTATATTTTAGCGATACAAAATACAATTGTCAAGACTGAACTTTTTTATGGGTTTTTATGGGGTATGTAACAAAGGTCATCATATTATTCCTAGAACTGTAGCTCCAAGGCTAAGAGAATGTACGTAATGTTCTCTCCATAATATGGTGACCTTAGTAAAGTACACACCTTTATTTGTAGGTACATTCAGTTAGTAAGCCTTATTACTCAAAGGAAAAGCATCTCTTCTTTACGATGGATCATTTCATCAATCCTTGAAATGTAGTCTTCAACACTTTTCACATTAAAAATTCTTTCAATTCTATTTTCTTTAGGATAGACTATTTTAGTTGTCGCTCCGGCTCCTAATGCAAAAATCGTCTGTCTTTCCTCCATTATTTGAACATTATAAACACTTTCGGTACCTGGCCTTGCATAACCTATGTTTTCAAGATTACCAAGTATGTTTTTCTGTCGGTACAGGTAATAGGGAAATAAACCCCTACCACTTATAAACTCATAAGCTGCATCTACCATTTGCGCCACTTCAGAGGCATCGGTAAGTTTGTAGTGTTCCCTTTCACCCTTAAGTCTCGAGGCTCTCTTAATGCTCATCGTATGCACAGTTATACTCTCAGGGCAAAGCTTCTCAATTTCATTCAAAGTGTATAAGAAATCCTCAAGCCTTTCACCGGGCAAGCCTGCAATAATATCCATATTAATGTTATCAAACCCTAGTTTCCTTGCTAGCTTAAAAGCCTCTATTATATCTAACGAAGTGTGACTTCTTCCAATTCTTAATAGAGTCTCATCCTTCATGGTCTGAGGATTTATACTAATCCTGTCTACCTGACTGTTTGCAATAATTTCAAGCTTCTCTAGTGTGATAGAATCTGGTCTTCCAGCTTCTAAAGTGAACTCTCTGATAAAATCCAAACAAAAAGTAATTTCTATTTCCTTTAGAAGTATTTCTAAATACTGTGCATCAATTGAAGTAGGCGTACCTCCACCAATATATATGCTTTGGATTTTTAAGGCTCTATCGTTCAACATTTTGCCCACACTTCTAATTTCTTTAATTAATGCCGCCATATAGCTTCCAACCATTTTTTCATATTTCTTTATGGGATTAGATGTAAAGGAACAATACAGGCAACGCGTAGGACAAAACGGAATTCCTATATATAGACTGACCATGTCGGTCTTTGTGCTATCTAGAATTTTCTTTTCGGATAACGCAACGTTATAGACAACAGCAGCTTTACTTTCCGACAAAAAATAATAATTTTTAAGTCTCCCCAAAATATACTCTTTATCATGGTTATTATCAAGCATTTCATGAACTATCTTTGCAGGTCTTATCCCTGTAAGTACTCCCCAGGGCATTTCTTTTTTAGTATATTGGGTTAAAGCTTTATAGACTTGACGTTTAACCTTGCTTTTTACTGCCTTCTTTGCCTCATGGTTGTCGCTCATTTCCTTCATTATTTCGGTTATATCCTGTCTTAAAGCATGTAATGAATTATCTGTGCCTTTAACACTTGTATTTAGTTCAAAAACACTTCTACCCTCAACATCTCTCTTTGCAATTGAACTTCGGATAAAAGCACCGTCCACTAAGTCAAAACTGTCCTCGGAAACTAAAATAATCTTTTCGTCTGCAAAAAAAAGCTTCAATATATCCTCAATTTCATATTGATAGTTGTGTCCGTCAAGTCGTAAATAAATCACCTAAATAAACTCCATCCCGTAATATTTTTTAAAGATTTCTTACATAGGAATTGTTTTGCTTTTCAAATCCAATAGTTGTAGAAGCACCATGTCCCGGGTAGACTTTGGTATTATTATCAAGGGTTAAAAGCTTCTCTCTGAAGGAATTGCCCAATTCCCTTTGACTGCCTCCATGCAAGTCAGTACGTCCATACCCAAGACAGAACAAAGTATCTCCGCTGAATAATTTATCTCCAAGCTTTAAACACATACTCCCTAAGCTGTGTCCCGGTGTATGCAACACTTCAAACTTAAGGTCTCCGACAGTAATTGTGTCTTCCTCGGTCACAGTTTCATCCGCTTCGCTAAAGGCCATATCCTTACCAAACAACCTAGATCCGTTTAATTCTGGTTTTGATAACATTTCATTGTCGTTTTTATGAATTACCACCTTTGCGCCGATCTTCTCTTTAAGACTATCTGCAAAATAAATGTGGTCAATGTGCCCGTGAGTGAGAATTATATATTTAATCGTAATATTATTTTCACTTATAAAATCTACTATTGTCTTATCTGGAACCCCTGCATCTATGACAACACCTTCTGCAGCGTCCCATACAACATAACTGTTTGAACCAAAAATTCCATTATCAAAGCATTTTATCTCCATACATATACTCTCCTTAGCAAGTCTTAAAATTCTCTTTTACTGTCAATGAGAAGCGTAACAGGGCCATCGTTTTGAATATCAACCATCATCATTGCCTGAAACTTTCCTGTTTGCACCAATATGTCGAACCTCTTTAAATAATCCAAAAATTCTTTGTACATTTCTTCAGCAATTTCCGGCCTTGCCGCTTTGTCATAGCTCGGCCTTTTACCTTTCCTGCAGTCACCATAGAGTGTAAACTGGGATATAACTATTATTTCTCCTTTTACGTCTAAAAGGGATAAATTCATTTTATTGTTACTGTCTTCAAAAATCCTTAAGTTTACTATCTTTTCGGCTACGTATTCAATATCCTTCTGACTATCTTCTTGCCCTATACCAAGTAACACATTTAATCCTTTTTGAATTTCTCCAACTAAAGCTCCATCAACAGTCACCTTTGAATAACTTACCCTCTGAACAACAGCGCGCATCTAGAGCACCTCTCTTTCTACAATTTTGGCACTGCAAAATAATGTTCCTCTGTTTGAAAGCCTTTAAGCTTTCATGATGGGCTTTGTGACTTGATTATTGTATAGGTTGTTATTTGAAATGGCCTAAACCGGATTTTTCATAACTTACTGCTTACTTCTTGCAACCTCAAATACACCTTCAACCCGATTGAGCTTCTTTATAATCTTCTCAAGCTGATCGGTGTTTGTTATCTCCATTGTGAGATTCATCACTGCCACATGATCTTTTGTTGTTCTTGCATTTATAGCCTTCAGTGGAATTTTTGACTCACCTATGACGTTTGTTATTTCCATAAGCAAGGCTGTCCTATCATTTGCAAGCACAGTAACCTCTGCGCTATAGGATACATTATTTGATTTATACCAATCAACATCTATAAGTCTTGTGTCACCGTCTATGTTATTTGTAACATTAGGACAATCGGACCTATGAACAGACACCCCTCTTCCTCGGGTTATATAACCGATTATAGGATCACCTGGAACAGGGTTACAGCATCTAGATATTCTCACAAGACAGTTTTCAATGCCTTTTACAACAACTCCATTTTCCGGAATATTCTTTCTTTTCTGGTTGGACTTTTGCTGTACTATGGCTTCTGCCACCTGTTGTGCAATTTCTTCGACTTTAAGAGTCTTCCTGTATTCCTCCTTAAGTCTTGATATAACCTTATTAGCAGTCACCGCGCCATAACCTATAGCTGAATAAAGATCATCTACCGCACTAAAGGTATATTTTTTAAGGAGTATTTCAATCCACTCAGGCTTGAACAATTGATTAAACGTAAGGGATTGTTTTTTAAGCTCTTTCTCAACTAGTTCCTTACCTCTAACTATATTTTCTTCCCTTTTTTCTTTCTTAAACCATTGATTTATCTTGTTTCGGGCCTGTGAGGTCTTAACTATCTTCAACCAGTCACGACTTGGTCCGTGAACGTTTGAGGAGGTCAAGATTTCAACTATATCTCCGTTTTTTAATTCATAATCTATCGGAACTATCTTGCCGTTTACTTTTGCCCCAACCATCTTGTTCCCAATGGCACTGTGTATCAAATAGGCAAAATCTATAGGTGTAGAACGCGCTGAAAGACTAAAAACATCGCCCTTTGGAGTAAAAACAAAAACTTCATCGGTAAATAAATCAACTCTCAAGGTTTCCAAAAATTCATTAGGGTCGCGGGTATCTGTCTGCCAATCCAAAAGCTGCCTGAGCCATGCTAATTTATTGTCATCGCTATCCGCCGAACTTCCTTCTTTATATCTCCAATGTGCGGCAATACCCACTTCAGCTACCCGGTGCATATCCCAGGTTCTT
This sequence comes from uncultured Acetivibrio sp., assembly GCA_964466645.1. GTDB lineage: Bacteria > Bacillota > Clostridia > Acetivibrionales > Acetivibrionaceae > Acetivibrio. Next base: position 20,731 of record CAYXPB010000017.1, read on the forward strand.
ATTTGAATTTCAAACGGAACCCCTTTCGGACCTATAACTGTTGTATGAAGGGATTGATACATATTAGGCTTAGGCATGGCAATATAATCCTTAAATCGCCCCGGCATTGGCTTATACATCTCATGAACAAGACCTAAAACAGCATAACAATCCTTAACGGAATCCACTATTACCCTAAAAGCAATAAGGTCATATATCTGGTCTAGAGTCTTGTTCTGCTGTTGCATTTTCCTGTATATGCTGTAGAAATGTTTGGGTCTCCCATCTAGCCTTACTTCAACACCTATATCTGCTATTCTTTCTTTAAGCGTTACAAGAATTTTCTCAATATAAGCTTCTCTTTCCCTTCTCTTTATTGCTATTTTATCAACAAGCTCATAATATCCTTTAGGATCAATGTATCTTAGACACAAGTCTTCTAGTTCCCACTTTATCTTCGATATTCCAAGTCGATGTGCAAGGGGAGCATATATTTCCAAAGTCTCTTTTGCTTTTTCCAGTTGCTTATCAGAAGTCATATATTTAAGAGTACGCATATTGTGAAGCCTATCAGCTAGCTTAATAAGTATTACTCTTATATCCTTTGACATTGCAAGGAACATTTTTCTCAAATTTTCTGCCTGCTGTTCCTCTTTTGTTGTATAAGGTATCTTACCGAGCTTAGTTACACCATCTACAAGTAACGCCACTTCTTCTCCGAATTTCTCCTTAAGCTGATCATAAGTGTAGGTGGTATCCTCAATTGTGTCATGCAAAATGCCCGCAACAATAGCAGTACAGTCAAGTTCCAATTCCGCCAAAATATTTGCAACCTCCATAGGATGCATAATAAAAGGTTCCCCTGAAACTCTCTGCTGACCATTGTGAGCTTCCCTTGAGATTAAATATGCTTTCTCAATCAATGTAAAATCACAATTTAGATTGTACTTGTTTATTTTTTTCACGAGACGGTTGTAACCATCACTCATAATCAATTCCCCCAAAACCTTGCAGCATTACCTTTCAATCGTGCCTTAGTACTCAACAAGAGACTTAACTTTATAGCCTTTTAGTTTATCCCTGCCGTTTAAGAATGAAAGTTCTATAAAATATACAATTCCAACCACTTCACCACCAAGCTGTTCTACAAGCTTGATGTTCGATTCTGTTGTACCGCCTGTTGCAAGAAGATCATCTACTATAACAACCTTATCGCCATTCTTTACAGCATCTATATGCATTTCAAGCTTGTCTTTACCATACTCAAGCTGATATTCCACACCTATGGTTTTATAGGGAAGCTTCCCCTTTTTCCTAATGGGAGCAAAACCCTTTTCCATAGCATATGCTATAGGTGTCCCAAATATAAAACCTCTTGATTCAGGCCCCACAATTATATTAAAGTCTCCAAAACCTTTTATTTCCTGTATCATCTCATCAATGCAATACTTCAATGCCTCAGCATCCTGCAGCACAGTTGTGATGTCAATAAAGTTTATACCCTCTTTCGGGAAATTAGGAACTTCTCTTAACCTTGACCTTAAATCCATTAACGTAACCTCCTGTTTATATTTTCAGGTATTGTTTTTGCCTACATACGGTGCTTAAGAGCTTTAAAACTTTGAAAAATAGCCGAACTTTCAAGGTCAGCCTTTTTCCCTTTTGTGTCAACCATAGAAAGATTTACGCCGTACTTGCCGTATTCTAACTTTTTAAATAAATTTAATTCTTCAAATATGTTAATAATCCTTTTTACTTTAAAAAAATTCATATTTTTTTTATAGCTTTTTGAAACAGAATTTGCAAACCGGAACAAATCTTCAATTATAAACTCACTATCAAAATTTGTTCTGATGAACTGGTAAACCGCAACCATATCCTGTCTTTCAACAATTATATCATCTTCATCAACCGTAAAACAGATTTTATCCAAAATAAATAATTTATCACAGCTAATTTGTCTAATAATATCATAAAGATAATTTGTGCTTATCCATTCTCCATAAATCATAACTCTGTCAAAAAGACCAGGGTTCAATTTGCCGGGAGTTGGATTTACAACTACATAAATTTCATTTTTATCAACTATATCAATTTCATTATAAGCTACAGCATACTTAATATTTATACCTTTTATTGCGGCTGCAAGTTCTTTTAAGCTGTTTATCGAGTTTACAAGGATTACATTACTAGTCAAACCTTGCGAAACGCCCTCTAAAAGGCCTACTCTTGTAATTTTCTCAAAAAAAGTATTAATTTTATTATCGTCATATACACTCATAAAATCAATAGCCTTGTCCAAACTGTAGTAAAAATTATTTTGAATAAAAGTATCTTCGGTAACCTTTAAGTCCTTTATATTCAACTGTACACACTCTCTATTGTTCCAGGAATTAATCTCAAGGGAACAGGCTGCGTCAAGGACATCAGTTTGACTGTAAATATCAACAAAATATCCTCTGTTAAAACCTATTGCGTCGACAAAAGTCTCTTTGTCCTTAAATTTCAGCTTTATATGCTTATCATTACCAACAGTTCTGATGTCTTCAATCATAAGATTTTTATAGGCAAATATCGGACTTGGATTCCCAGCTCCAAAGGGTGACAACAAATCAAGTTCTTTAACATTCTCTTGGGTAACATCCTCTTTTGTCACCTCAATGTCTACCTTTATTTTAGGAATTAAATCCGAATCTCTTAATATCTTATCGGCATATTCATTTAGCATTCTTTTTAATTTTTCAATATTCTCTTCTCTTATTGAAAGTCCTGCTGCCAGCTCGTGGCCCCCAAACTTTTCAAGCAAGTTTGTACAATGAGACAGCGCTTCAAACAAATTAAAGCCCTCAATACTTCTGCCCGAACCCTTTCCCATCCCGTCTTCCACTGCAATTAAAATACAGGGTTTATTATAACTCTCTGTTATTTTTGAAGCCACTATACCTATAATTCCGTGATGCCAGCCTTTACCCCAAACAACTATAACTTTTTCCTTTTCAAGGTTAACTTCGCTTTCTATCCTAGCCAAGACATCACAGAATATACCCTGCTCAGTCTCCTGTCTATAGATATTTTGCTCATTCAACTCCTTTGAAATGGCGATAGCTTCATTTTCATCATCAGTAGTCAGAAGCTTGACTGCCCTCGAAGCATCGCCTATTCTCCCGGCTGCATTAATCCTCGGTGCAAGCACAAAACCGATGGTATAGGATGTAATAGGCTTGTCTTTACAGCCTGAAATATCAATTAGAGCCTTTAGCCCCTTGTTTAATGTATCTCCAATCTTTTGCAAACCATACTTTACAATAATTCTGTTTTCATCTAAAAGTGTAACAACATCTGCAACTGTCCCAAGTGCCACAAGATCTAAATAATTTATAGATTGATCGTTAAGCCCCATCTTTTCCGACAAAGCGCGGACAAGCTTGAACACAACACCAACTCCAGCAAGTTCCTTAAAAGGATATGAACAATCATGCCTTGTAGGACTTACTACAGCACAGGCTTGCGGCAGCTCTTCTTTACACTCATGATGATCTGTAATAATAATATCCACATGCTTGTCATTTATATACTTTACCTCTTCAAAGGCAGTTATTCCACAGTCAACGGTAATTATCAAAGAAACTCCGTCTTTAATAACCTTTTCGGCAGCTCCAATTGACAGTCCGTATCCTTCCTCTTTCCTGTCAGGTATATAATACCCGACGCTAGCTCCGCATTTCTTGAGAAAATCATACAAAATAGACGTACTGGTTATACCATCAACGTCATAATCACCAAAAACCACTATTTTTTCTTTTATTTTAATGGCATTTATTATTCTATCAACGGCCTTTTCCATATCTTTGAACAGAAAAGGGTCGCACAAATCATCCATTGATGGATTTATAAACTGCTTGATATATTCTTCATCTTCAATACCCCTACTTAGAAAAACTTTAGAAAGAAGAGGTGAAATTTTCAATTGACTTGATATTCTATGTACTTTTTCATCGGGTATTGTATTGATAACCCATTGTTTTCTTCGATCCATTCAATCACCTTTAAGGTTTAGTTTTATTGTACAAACTCTTCAAAAGCAATATCTAGCAAAGGATACTTTAGGGCATCTGTATCATCAAAATGCCACCACTCGGTACTAATCCTCTTAAACCCATGCTTCACCATTATTTTTCCCAAGAGTTCCCGGTTTTTAATCGCCTCTTCATCACACTTATTGAATTTAAGGTGTGCACTCTCAGAAAACTCGTCGTAACCTGAAGGCATCCCAAGTTCTTGCCCCTCTCCATCCAATAAAGTAACGTCCACTGCAGCACCTCTATTGTGTTTTGATCCTTTTTTGGGATTTGCCAGGTAGGACTTGTCCTCAGACGCGTCCCATAAAACTTGTTGAGCCGAGTGTGGTCTGTAGGCATCAAAAACTTTTATCCTATAACCCAACGTCTTGAATTCATTATTGGCTGCAATAAGCTTTTTAGCTGTATTCTTATTAATCAGACATAGGGGCAGGGTATAAATTTTTTTCTTTGCAAAATTATCCTCTGTAGCATATTTTATATCAATAACAAAAGAATCATCCAATTTGATAAGCTCAACAAGTCCTTGCTTTTCAAAAACAGCATTTTGGTCGCTTTTGTCATTCTTGCTGTCTGCATCCTCAGCACTTTCATTTTTGCCACTTCTAATTTCTGCATCTTTATTACTTTCATTTTCGCTATTTATAGTGTTTACATCTTTATCACTTTTACTTCCATTATTTGGATCCCTTGTATCTTTATCACTTTTGTTTTCAATATTTATAATGTCTGAACTGTCTGTTTCTTGCGTTAAAGTTGGTTTAGCTGTATACTCTATTTCTCCATCGACAGGCACTAAATCTTCAGTTTCAGTATATGAAAGCTTGTCTGAATGACTAAAACAGCTGCTATTAAACGCTAAAAGCATTAAAATAAGAATAAAATAAATAATCTTTTTAGTTATGTCGATTCCCTCCTCAAAACATTATAAGTAATTTTATTGGAAAGATGAATAATTAAAAAAGCTCGATTTACATCGAGCTTTATCCTAAATACTTCTTTGCAATTTGATTTATCATTTTCCCGTCAGCACGCCCTTTTACTTTGGGCAAAACTGACTGCATGATCTTACCAATATCTTTAGCTGAACTTGCCCCAGTTTCCTGAATAACATCCTTTACAATAACTTCAAGTTCTACCTCTGTGAGCTGTTGTGGCAAATACTGCAAAAGTACGTCAATTTCAATTTTCAAATTATCTACAAGATCTTGTCTGCCTGACTTTTCATAATCAGGCATGGAATCTCTTCTTTTCTTAACTTCTTTTGCTATAACTTCAATTATACCATCGTCATCAAGGGTAACTTTATTATCCTTTTCAACCTGAAGCATTGCTGATCTAGCCATTTGGATAGTATCCTTGCGGATTTTATCCTTATGCCTCATGGCTGCTTTTAAATCATCAAGCAATCTCTCTTTAAGGGACATAACTCCATCCTCCACTATTTGAACTTTCTCTTTCTTGCTGCTTCAGATTTCTTTTTTCTTTTTACACTTGGCTTCTCATAATGCTCCCTTTTTCTTACTTCTGCCAATACGCCTGCCTTAGCGCATTGTCTCTTAAACCTCTTAAGAGCACTATCGAGAGACTCATTTTCCTTAACTCGAACTTCAGACACGTACTTCCCTCCCTCCGATGGTAACAATTGTGCTAAGACTAAACTACTTCGAATATTGTGGATTTTATTGGGAACTAATCTAAATATAGCACACAACATATTATATAATACTAAACAAATCCGTGTCAACTATTATTTATTAAGTAATCACGGCAAATTAACCCTTCTACTTATTTTACACCATAAAATAATAGCTATCACATCGATTATTGCAAATAATTACAAATTTCTTGCCATCATTGCCTCAACCTCCATAAAACACTGAATTATGCAATCACAATGATAACGCTAGTTATTATACCAAATATATTTTTTATAAGCAATGATTATTTATAGTATTTTAAAAATAATTTTAAATCAGTTCAAGCTACATAGACTTTTAAAGTTGAAATAATTCTCTTATTTCTTCCTCTTTAAGCTTAGTCAGAAGGCTTTCACCGGGCTGAATTACGTTGTTTATGAGCCCTCTCTTCTTTTCCTGAAGTTTAAATATCCTTTCTTCAATAGTACCTTTAGTAATAATTTTAAATACTTGTACTGCTTTTGTTTGACCAATCCTGTAGGCACGGTCGGTGGCTTGATCTTCAACAGCAGGGTTCCACCAAGGATCATAGTGAATTACCATATCTGCACCGGTAAGGTTCAAACCTGTACCTCCGGCTTTTAGTGAAATTAGAAACATATCCCTTTCACCGTTATTAAACCTGTTTACCATGTCTATACGGTCCTTTGCTTTGGTTGAACCGTCTAAATAAAAATAACTCTTTCCTGACTCTTTCAGGGCTTTTCCTATTATATCAAGCATACTAGTAAACTGTGAAAACAGTAATAACCTATGGCCTGAGTCAATGGAACCTCCTATTATCTCTAACAGAGTTTCAAGTTTTCCGCTCCCACCCTTATAATTTTCAACAAACATTGCTGGATGACAGCATATCTGCCTCAATCGAGTCAAAAGTGCTAATATTTTTATTTTACTTCTGTCAAGCCCTCTTTCTTTTATTTCAGCAGCCACCTCACCCTGAGCCTGCTTAAGATAGGCTGCGTATATTTTTTTCTGCTCTTTTGTCATGTCTACAATGACTTTACTTTCAATTTTTTCAGGAAGCTCTTGTAAAACTTCACTTTTAAGCCTTCTTAGCACAAAAGGTTTTATAAATCTTGACAATACATTTAGCTTTTCCCTGTCATTGTTTTGCATAATAGGTTTTTCAAACTTATTTACAAAATTATTGTGGCTCATAAGGTATCCGGGCATTATAAAATCAAATATTGACCAAAGCTCTGTCAAAGAATTTTCAATAGGTGTGCCTGTCATGGCAAAATAACCTTTTGCCTTAATGCTCTTTACACTATTTGCGTTAAGCGTGTTGGGATTTTTTATGTGCTGTGCCTCATCTACAAATATGTAGGAAAAATTCATCTCTCTATATTGGTCAATGTCTCTTTTTAAAGAGCCATAAGAAGTAACAATTATATCTGTTTCCTTGCATGATTGCAAAAGCTTGTTTCTTTCTACCTTAGGGCCATGAACAACCTCTACCTTCAAAGAAGGAACAAACTTGTCCGCCTCCGACTTCCAGTTATATATCAAAGAAGTAGGAGCAACAACAAGGCAGGGTCTCTTGTCATTTTTCCGCTCTTCATCAATAAATGCAAGCACCTGAAGTGTTTTCCCAAGCCCCATATCATCGGCAAGTATCCCACCGAAACCGTAATGCGAAAGAGTTTTTAACCACTTATATCCGAACTTCTGATAATCTCTCAGGACTTCTGAAATATTCTCATTTAAATGAAATCCCATATCCTTTGGATGAGTTATATCTTGAACAAGCTTTTTAAAACCTTCATTTTGCTCAAAATCAGTCATTTTTCTTTCATTTAGAAAATTATCAACAAATAAAGCCCTATTTGCAGGGATATCTAATATACCTTCCTTAAACCGTCTTGTATCTAAGCTTAAATCGCTAATAAGCCTCGATACATTTATAAGCTCTTCATTGTCTATTTTTAAAATGGAACCATCCTTTAGTCGATAATACTTTTTCTTTTCCTTTATGGAATGAAATAGTCTATTGAGTTCACTGTCATCAAAATCCTCTATGTCGAAATCAAATTCAAGTAAATTTGATTCAGAGTTAAGCCTTACACCCATTTGCACTTTTTTGAACTGCCGAACTTGTATTTTTTTGAACTCTTCGGAATAGTAAACTTCTGATAGCTGCTTTAATTCCTCAATTTTACCGTCAAGCAAATCTACAATCTTTTCCTCATCATCAAGTATCAGCTTGCCTTTATTCTCATACATACCTAAAGACTTTAAAAAAGACAAAAGCATTTCTTCCTGTTCAAAATTTCGCATATAGTAAGCATCTACTTGCTGCAATTCATTGCTTAAAGGATTTATAACCCTTTCGCCATAGCAGTATTCAAGCTTTGCAGAAATTCCGTTATTTAAAACATCAAAATAAACCTTTGCAACCAATTCCTTTTGAATCATTTTTTCTTCGAGGCTTTCATCTATCTTTACTTTTAGTTTATCTTTATTGGGTTTTAAAAAATTTCTTATAAACTGTTCCTGTTCTTTTTTTCTGATCTGAAATATCGGAGTCTTTTTCTGATGACGAATTGTGTGAATTTTTTTAATCAACCCTGCCTTTTCATCCGAAATCCTATATATACTTCTTGTATAGGGATCCAAAATCAATCCATAATCCTGCGTCAACGGCATAATCTTCACATCTTTACTGTAATCCGCTTCAAGGATAAGCAAGTCATCTACTTCCTTAATACCCATATTGATTTCAAGATCATCATATATTGTACATTGTCCATTAATATATCCGGAAATTCCGATTGGAATACCGCTATCTTTAACTATATCAAAATACTTTTTCATATTATCTTCCAATAGAATTATCTCATTTGCTCTCACACTTCCGTAGCTTCTATCCGTATAATAACTATAGGGGTTGTGGAATTCTCTTTCCGCTTTTTCTTTAAGATACAACTTTCTAAAAAACTCAATTACTTCTTTATTCACACCCGAGAAGTACATACTATCAGGATGGAAGGTAAAACTTTTCCCAAAATACAAGGATGTGTTTTTATCCATTGCTTCAAACAATGAGGGGAAGTTCTTAACTTTGTAAGGCCTTTCATTACCAATCCTGCACCCGATCTCGATATACGAAGGTTTATACGATGTTCCCAGTACAATACTATGTTCGATCCATAAATTAACTTTCTCACTTTTCTTACTAAAGTCAATCCCTAATTCGGAAATTGGCAAAAAGACATCCTTTTTAGAAAAGTTAACATCTCTTTGCATTAAAGCATCCGCTTTTTTAAATAAAGAGTCCTGATTATACTCTTTCTCAAAATATTCGTTGGCATACATCATAACAGCTACAATGTGCTTACACGCACCAAAAAACGAATTAAACGCCTCGCAATCACAGCTGTAGCTTTCAACATCACCGCTTTCATCTAGCTCAATTGCAACATCATAAGGATAAGTACCATGCACTATAGCAGAAATAATTCCCTCATCCTCAGAATACTCAAATTCATCAACTTGATATATAAGTCTTATTCCACGATTATATACACCAATATCATTTATTATCCTTTGTATGTATTTATCCGAAAACGTTTGCATTTTTTTAACCTTCCTATATTTTTTAGACAATATTAATGTTAGCATATCCAAAAAATAAAAAACACCCCCATTTTTTTAAATGGGGGCACATACTTTTTTTGTAATTTACTGTACTTCAATCATAGACATTGAGTCTATGTATAACGAACTTCCATCAGGCATTCTATTACCTAAATAGAAGGTTATCCTTGCACTATTGTCAGTTGTATTGCAATCAAAATAGGCCTCATACATTTTCCAATCAGAACCTATTGATACTGTTTGATTTTTGGCATAGGACTTCCATGGTGAACTCCTCTGCATTAACGAGATAGCAGGAGCGCAATCTCCATTTTCACTTTTTGCTTTGAAAGTAAGTTTATACTTTTTACCGGCTTCCACCTTTATTCCCCATGTATAAAGTTGTATCTGGTTCATGGAAACCCCTTTGTTTTGACAGTCAATTTTGAAGCCTGCCGGTGAACTTTCAAATCCTACAGTATCCCTTGCACCACTTGCCAAAGCAGACTCCTGCCTCCAGAAAGCCCAACCTGTAGTGTTGTAATCAAAACTTGGATTCACTAAGAGTTCATTGTATTCTACAAAAGATAAGGAATCTATGTAGAGTTTTCCACCATTGGGCATTCTGTCACCCAAGAAAAAGGTCATTCTTGCATTATTGTCGGTTTTATTACATTTAAAATTCACACTATAGCTTGTCCATTCAGAACCTATTGAAACAGATTCTTTATTAGCATAGGTTTTCCAAGGTGAAGATTTTTGCATTAATTCAATTATCGGATTTGAGTTACCACCTTCGCTTTTTGCCATAAAGCTTAATTTATAAGTCTTACCTGCTTGTACATCTAATCCGTATGTGTATAACTGTATTTGGTTTTTTGCTGAACCCTTTGATGTACAATCTATTCTATATCCTGCACTTTCCGAATCATATACTTCTGTATCCCTTATTCCGCTAGCAACTGCTCCGCCCTCTTTCCAAAAATACCAATCTGCAGCATCATCAGTAAAGCTAGGATTCGGAAGTATTTCTCGGGATATCTTTACACTGTAATTTAAATCTTGCATACCTGAACCATACAAATAATATGTCTCATTGGCATTTAATTTTATTCCAAAAACGTAGGGACTTTCTGCCGAAAAACTTCCGTAGTTAATGCTAAGCCCCTCACTATTATCCAAACTAAAATAAGCTTCACCATTTCCGCTGCACTTTATGCTGTAGACTCCGTCTACCTCAGGAGTAAACTTAAAGTAGTCAGAATCCCCTAAAAAATCCATCCGGCCAAAAACTTCAGCATCTAAGAAAACTTCCGTAGCTGATGATCTGCTATAGCCATGATCATCCTCCGGCATATTAACTTTTAGATTATAGGATGTATTTTCTACGGCAGAAGTAAGTTTAATATAAAAGGTATCCCCAGGATCGAGCACTATATCAAAATAGTAACTACTCAAATCACCCGAATCTATACAAATATATTCGGAATCATACAGCTCAAAGGACCCTTCTTCTGTAGAACTACTTTCAATTATGTACGTTCCACTTTTCTCAGTCTCGAACCTGAAAAAACCCGTGTCATCTACTAATTCCAATTGACCTGATATTTCGGTATTCAATGGCAAATCCGATGCTGCACTGAAATCAGCTCCGGCCTCGACATCAACCAAAATATTTGCCATATCGGTGGCAATAGGTGTTACTGTTGGAATTACTGTAGGCGTAGGTATTTCGGTAGGTATAGATGTAGGTGTTACCGGTGGAACTCCCTCTGGAATCGAACCTCCTGCTGACGGAATTTTCGTAGGTGTTTCGGTAGGAATTGCAGTTGGCAGCTCTTTTAGCTCTTCTTTCTGTGAAGCATATACCTCTTCACTTACTGTACTCAAACTGCTTCCTAAAAGATTTTGATTTGTGGTATCTGGTAACGCAGATGAAGGCATCAGACTAATTAAAGTCATAGAAAACAACAGCATCACTGATGCCTTTTTTAATAATTTGTTCATTTTTCCTCCCCCAATTTAATTAAATTCCGTAAATACAAAAACAAGCACTCAAAACACATAATAAAAAATAAAATAAAATGAAAGGTTATAACATTTTTCTATCTACTTCTATAAAATTATATCAAATCATTTATTATTTTTCAATATTTAAACAAATAAAAACAAAATAAAAACAAAATAACACCCTCATTCACATTAATAGTAAATGAGGGTGTTTTTTTTAGTCGATTGCTGTCAATGATAACGAGTCTATATATAGTTTGCTTCCATCGGACATTCCGTTACCTAAAAAGAAAGTAATTCTTGCGTCATTGTCCGTTGTGTTGGCTTTGAAGTAAACTGTGTACAGTTTCCATTCGGAACCTATATCTACAATGGAAGTGTTTGCATATGATGTCCAAGGTGATTTTCTTTGCATCAATTGTATTATCGATTTTGCATCACCACCATCACTCTTCGCCATAAATTCAAATTTGTAACTCTCTCCGGATTCTATGTTTAACCCGGTTACAATAAGTTGTATTTGATTTTTAGCACTTCCCTTTGATATACAGTCTATTCTATATCCTGCCGGTTCCGTTTCATATGTTTCTGTATCTCTTTGACCAATTGCTGATGCGCTTCCTTCCGTCCATAGCGACCAACCATTGATATCACTATCAAAGCTTGGATTGTCAAGAATCTCTAGACCATTATCTTCTACCAATGACAATGAATCAATGTAGAACTTTCCACCATCGGCAATTCTATCACCAAGGAAGAAGGTTATTCTTGCATTGCTGTCGGTTGTTTTGGAAACAAAAATCATACTGTGTTTTTTCCATTCCGAACCTATTTCTACTGTCCTAGCCGAAGCATATGAAGTCCATGGTGTTCCATTCTTCGATATTTCTACTCTTGGTGTTACCTTTCCTACTTCACTTTTTGCCATAAAGGTCAATCTATATTTTTTACCTGCTTCCACG
>CAYXPB010000018.1:0-32960 GCA_964466645.1 uncultured Acetivibrio sp.
GGACTCGGCAGTTGAATGCAACTTGTCAATTGCCTCTGTAGCAGTATATACAGCAGTCATAAATCCAAAAGTTCTATCTGTAGCTGACAAATCGTTGTCAATTGTCTTCGGTACTGCTATTGCCTTAATTCCCATTTTCATTAATTCATTTGCAGTTCTCAACGTACCATCGCCACCTATAAATACCATACAATCAATCCTAAACATTTCAAGGTTCTCTATAACCCTTTTGGACATATCCTTATACTCTGTATTTCCATCTATGTCTACTCTGTATTTAAATGGATTATGCTTGTTTGATGTACCTAAAATTGTACCTCCCCTGTCAAGAAGTCCCGAAACATCATTCAATTCAAGCTTGACAAACTTATTCTCCACCAAACCCTTATATCCATCTTTAAAGCCTATAACTTCATATCCATATTTGACAATTGCTGTTTTGACCACAGCTCTTAAGACAGGATTTAAACCCGGACAATCGCCGCCACCTGTAAGTACACCTATTCTCTTTACCATATTGCTACCTCCATACCTACGTTTTTATTAACCTTTAACTTCATATAAGGCCATTTTATCGATTGCTAAGGGATAACGAAAAACTAACTTCTTATTCTCATATTTTGAAAACATTATCAAATCAAGTTTTTTCTTCATACCATAGTAGTAACTTATATTTTAATTGTACCTAGGAATATCCTCTACTCAACGGTCGTAATAATTGAAACCAAAAGCTCCGCTGCTTTTTCCAGATCATCAATACAAATCTGTTCTTCAACGCTGTGTACCTTATCCATACCTACGCTTATATCCACAGCTTTTATCCCCTTGCTGTTTATTATGTTTGTATCACTGCCACCGCCTGTTGCTTCCGTAAAAAGTTCAATTCCTACTTTATTTGAAGCTTCCCTTAGTATTTTTATTATATCCTCGTTCTCACTTATGCTAAAGGATGGGTATAAAAGTTCCGATTTAAAAACAACCTTGCCTCCAAACTTTTGCGCTACATTATAGAAGCACTCTTTCATATGCTCTGTCTGCATTTCAAGCTTTTTCATATTACGACTTCTCGCTTCTGCTTCTATTTCTATTTTATCACATATTATATTTGTTGCCTGCCCTCCACTTATTATTCCTACATTTGCAGTAGTTTCAGCATCAATTCTTCCAAGCTTCATGCCCGAGATTGCCTCCGAGGCAATCTGAATGGCACTTATTCCCTTTTCCGGTTCCATTCCCGCATGGGCAGCTTTACCTGTTATTACTATATCAATTTTATTTTGTGCCGGTGCCGTGACAGCTACATGTCCAATAGTTCCTCCATCGTCCATTACAAAGGCATATTTAGCCTTGATTTTGCTCACATCAAGGTTCTTAGCACCCCACAGTCCCCCTTCCTCAGCAACAGTGAATACAACAAATATATCTCCGTGAGAGATGTTGTCTTCCTTTAAAACTCTTATTGCTTCAAGAATGCATTCTATCCCAGCAACATCATCACCGCCTAATACGGTACTTCCATCAGACCTTATATATTTTCCGTCAACTACAGGCTTTTTACCTATTCCTGGCGTCACAGTATCCATATGAGCCATCAATAAGACAGCAGGCACATTCTTATTACCCTCAACCTTACATATCAAATTTCCTGAATTGCCGCCAATTTTGTTTCCTGTATCGTCTTCCTCAACCGAAAGTCCCAAATCATTAAGTTTTGCTTTCAAACAGTCTGCCATTTCCTTTTCTTTAAAAGTAAGACTGTCAATTCTAACAAGTTCAAGAAATTCCTCCACCATTCTTTGCCTATTGATCATACACCCACCTCATGTCTTTATTTATTAAAAATACTCTAACGAGAATCTGCCAACTTCTTACCACTCATACTTTGTCAACTTTCCATGAGCTGTCATACCACTAAAGTTATTTTGCCTCAAAACTTCAAAAACAATTATTGCAACCGAATTAGATAAATTGAGAGATCTGATATCTCCCCTCATTGGAATTCTTATACAACAATCCTTATTTTCTAACAAAAGATCCTCTGGTAAACCCTTAGTCTCTTTGCCGAAAACTAAAAAACAATCCTCAGGGTAATTAATATCAGCATATGTTTTTACAGCCTTTGTTGTTGAATAATAAAATGAAGCACCAACATACTTATCCTTTAACTGTTGAAAACTATCATAATAGGATATCTCTACTTCACTCCAGTAATCAAGACCTGCTCGCTTCAAATATTTATCTTCAACAGAAAACCCCAAAGGTTTTATCAAATGCAGTTTTGCACCAACTGCAGCACAAGTTCTAACTATATTACCTGTATTTTGAGGTATTTCAGGTTCAACTAATACTATATTTATAGCCATTTAACTCCTCCTAAAACCAATTATATATTCCTTTTAGGCCATTTCAAAATTACAATTCTTTTAGAATCATCTTATAGATTATATATTAAAATCAGATTACTTGAAAGCACAAAAAAGATGGTCTTTATACAAACCATCTTTCATCTTAGGTGTTTCAAAAAAATTCATTAGTCAATGTATATAGTTTCAACCCAATAAAATCAGCTTTTTTGAAACACCCATTGACCAGTTATTTTTTAGGAATCACCTTACTGAAACTAATTACTAATAAGTATACTACCCAATTACCGAAATATGTATCTCCATTTGATCTTTGTCGTTAAATAAAAGAGGTACACATATAGTCTTCATATTAGTCGTGGAAATTTGCAAATTATCTCCCGTCAAAAACGAAGGTGGTGTAATTTCTATCCCGATTCCTTTACTGTACAAAAGAGTAGCAGCATTTCCGAGAATCATGTTAGTAAGCTCTGATATTGCACTTTTAGATATCTCATCTAGTTCATTTACCGTCATACCTCCCATCATAGCAGACGCTACATCGAGAGCAACTTTCTTAGTCATCGAAAAAACAGCCTGACCTCTTATCTTGCCTGTTAGTCCAACAATAATTACAACACTGTCACTGATAAACGGGGAGGCTTTCACCGTAACCTTCCCAAGCTTAGCATCAATGTTCGCTGTTTGTTTTAACACCGTTTGACTTGCCTCTATGAATGGATTTATGTATTCCACATTCATAAACAAATACCACCTTCTCTACCTAGTTTGAAACAAAGAAATTTTAAGGTATACAAATATCTTGCTTTAAAAAGCAAAAAAGTATTACTTATTTTGTACAGCACTCTTAATTTTACAAAACTACATTTTCAACTGTCCAATTGTACTTTATCTGTTGTCAGCCTTCAAAGGCTGAAATATCAAGCTTTTTTTAGCAAAATAAATATGAAAGGATATTTTATTGACTTTTGACTTTTTTAAAATTTAGAAAACTTGGATATAGTCATATTAGTTTTAATAATTCTATAGATATATTACAAAATCCTTCTTTTTTAGCACATAAATTTAGCAAAGTAACTGAGCTCTGAATAAAAGGCCTTTCTTAAGGAATAATACACATGTAAGGTAATTCCAAAAATATAACTAGTCAATTGCCATTTCAAAAAAACTGAAATGGCCTTAATGAAAAATGGAAGGATGTATTTACGATGAAGTTATTTTTTCCCGAAAGAGTGTTTTTTGACTCTTCAGCCTTAAAATATCCATTAGGACAGGAGCTATTGCAGTATTTTGAGGCAAGGGATGTTGAGATTATTAAAGCCCCAATTCAAAAGGTGATGCAATCTATCCCAGGTGGAACAGAAAATCATAAATATGCACATGCTAAAAAAACACTTGTTATTACTACAAAAAGAGCACATAATCTTGATATTTGCAAACCTTCCGCAGATTATGAATTTTCACTTGCGACCAACTGCCCAGGAAATTGTGAATACTGCTACCTTCACACAACGCAATCTTTTAAGCCTTATATGAGAGCTTATGTTAACATTGACGATATCTTTGATACCATAAAAAAATATATCAATAAAAACAGTGATAATATAACCACTTTTGAGGTAGCTAGCTCAGGCGATCCTCTTTCAATTGAACATATTACAGGAAACCTTGCTAGAACAATAGAGTTCTTTGGCAAACTTGACAAAGGAAGACTTAGAGTTGTCACAAAATTTGACAATGTCGACTCACTTCTACCCCTTGAACACAACGGACACACCAGATTTAGATTCAGTATAAACTCAAGATATGTTATTGATACTTTTGAACATAATACTGCCAACTTTAGCGAAAGAATTGATGCTGCAACCAAAATATCCAATGCCGGATATCCACTTGGATTTATTGTAGCTCCTATAATGATTTACGACAATTGGAAGGAGCAATACAAAGAGTTGTTTGAAACTCTTACACAAAAACTGAACTTTAATAATATTAAAGAATCCGTTACCTTTGAACTGATTCAACATAGATTTACAACAACGGCTAAAAACGTTATTAACAAAAGATTTCCTAATACCAAACTTGATATGGATGAAACAAACAGAAGTCTAAAATGGGGAATGTACGGTAGATATAAGTATGTCTATCCTGCCGAGATTTCCAACGAAATAAAGGAATATATTTCTACACTTATAAATAATAATTTTCCAGAACCAATAATCGAATATTATACCTAAATGTCCTAGACACAAAACAGGTTACTTCCATAAAGCTTCAAAACAATAAAAATGCCATCCGTGACATTTTTATTTCAAATCATCAAGCTTTCGGCAACAGCCTCCACCTCTTTCGAATGAAGTGAAAGAGGCGAAAGTGAAGGGGGCCCGACTCGATGCCCCGTAGCTTTTATTCTAGTGCTCAGGTCAAGTAATTGCGTCATTTGACACTAAAACAGGGTTACACTTTAATTAGGTTTGTTTTATGCTGGTTTAGTGTACTATAAATTTTCTTTTTAGTATTTCCTGTAAAGCCATTGTAGTTATTGGTGAACCTTTTGTAATCTCATCCTTCTGATCCATTTTGCCAGGATCTCCAATTCCCACAATAACCATATCCTTTACATCTTTTAATATACTCAAGGTATCTCCGCAAATTTTCGCACCGTGAATGTCATCACCATATTTATCAACTCCGCTTTCAATCACTTTGCCTTCTTTTGTTATTGAACAGGTAATGGGAATTCCTTTGCAATCCTTGCCATTTGACGAAACAGCCACTACACCTAAAACATCAATACTGTCATCGTTGATAATTGTCTCCATAGCAAGTTCCCCGTTCCCCTTTCCCTTAGCTCCTTGATCATCCACCATAACAACAACAGGGTCATGAGGTGCAATCTTTATAAGATTCACAATCTCTGTTCCCGATAAAACAGTGGGATTACCCGATGAAGCAGTAATACACCTACCTCCAATATTGGAAGTTGCCAATTCAACTGCACTTCTAGCAACAGCATCGCCATCTGTAACCAGTATTACTTTTCGTCTTTCCACATTATCAACTCCTCTATCTCTTTGCTTTTGGATTAAATGCAACTGAAGTTAGGTAGCCGAAAAAGATTGCTGCTGTTATACCTGTTGCAGCAGCTCTTACTCCTCCTGTAAATGCACCTAAAAGTCCTGCACTTTCCACATCTTTAAAGACCCCTTTTACAAGGCTGTACCCAAAACCCGTTAACGGAACTGTGGCACCCGCACCACCGATATCAACCAACTTTTGATATACACCAAGAGAGCCTAGAATCGCTCCCGATGTAACAAATATTACAAGTATTCTGGCCGTAGTCAGCTTTGTTTTATCAATAAGTATTTGACCAGCAGCACAAATAATACCTCCCACTATAAAAGCATTTATATAAGTTAAAATGTTTTCACCCATTTTTATCACCTAGTTTTCCTGATTATTGTATCTCATTATTTCCAACTTTGTTCACTTCTTCCCCTACGAAATAGAGTTTGAAATACTTAGTGCATGTGCTACAGAAGGTATAGACTCACCCTGTTGAGAACTTGTTGTGCTAAGCAGGGCCCCGGTAGCAACAAACAAAACATTATTTAAAACACCTTCCATAAGCTTCTTATATATGAATCCGGCAAATACTGTCGCCGAACATCCGCAGCCGCTTCCTCCTGCATGAGCATCCTGCTTTTTACGATCGAAAATCATTAAACCACAGTCATTATATATATTACTTATATTGTATCCCTTTTCCCGTACAAGCTCATCACATATTTCCTTTCCAACCGACCCAAGATCTCCTGTAACAATCAGATCGTATCTTTCCGGCATATAACCTGTATCTTTAAAATGTGTAACAATTGTATCCATTGCAGCCGGAGCCATCGCGGCCCCCATATTGTTTACATCCTTTATACCCATATCAACAATTTTTCCTGTTGTGATATGCGTGATATAAGGACCGCTTCCCTTATTAGAAAGAACTGCTCCACCTGAGCCTGTAACCGTCCATTGGGCAGTCGGGGGCCTTTGCGCACCTAACTCTAAAGGAAATCTAAATTGTTTTTCAGCAGAGCAGAAATGACTTGAGGTAAGACAAACAATGTTATCGGCACATTCTCCGTCTATCAATAACGAACCTAAACTCATCGATTCTGCCATCGTGGAGCAGGCTCCATAAACACCGAAAAACGGGACACCCGACTCCCTTAGTCCAAAATTAGCAGCTAAACATTGGTTAAGTAAATCTCCTGCAACAATATAATCCAAGTCCCCTGCTGTTTTATTAGCTTTCTTCAATACCTTTGAAAAGGTCTCCCTCATTAATTTGCTCTCAGCCTTTTCCCAGCTTTTTTCACCAAAAAGCTCATCATCTATGATTTCATCAAAATATAATCTAAGAGGCCCCTCTCCTTCTTTTGGACCAACAATAGACGCAGTTGCAATAATGCTTGGGGGATTTTGTAATTTTACAGTCTGTTTTCCTAATCTTTTATTTGCCATTAATACACCTCAAATCAACATAAAATGAATTATTCCTGCTATTACCGATGTAGAAATTCCATATACAAGTACCGGTCCTGCTATAACGAACATTTTTGCTCCAACACCCATTATATAGCCTTCACTTTTAAACTCCATTGCCGGTGACACTATAGAATTTGCAAAACCTGTTATTGGTACTATTGAACCTGCTCCTGCATATCGACCTATATCATCATAAACATTTAACCCTGTCAGTAATGCTCCGAGTAATATCATCAACAAAGAAGTAATCCCGGCAGTCTCGTCCTGACCTAAACCTCTCATTTTGAGTAGATTTGTAATAAACTGGCCTACTATGCAAATAAGTCCACCTACTATAAATGCTCTAATTATATTTGTCGAGAGTTTTGAATTGGGTGATTTTTCATCAACATATTTCTGATATTCCTTTTTTGTTAAAGTTTTCTGCATCTGTACCTCCATTTAGATATTTTTTTGGAAATCACCTATATTACAAAATCAATGCCTCGTGGTAGCAATTATTTTCCAATACAAAAACCCCCTTAGAAGGAATTTTACTCGGTTTCGGCATCATATAAGCAATAAGAAAAAACAAAGTAATTATAATCAAGCTAATAAAAAACATCAAACCTTTATGCCTTAGCAAAACATCTGTCATAGCTTTTTTCACTCCTAAAAGTAATTTTTTGTAAGAGAACGTCTCCAACTTTAATATTCCAAATCATTATATTTATTAGTATTGTAAAATAAAAAAACAATATGCAAAAACATATTGTTTTTTATTTCTTTAAGGTAATTCCAAAAACAAGGTAATTCCAAAAAATCTTTGAAATGACTTAACCTTATCTACAAATATTTTATTTTTCTTTTGATTTCATCCAATATCTTCTTTTCAATTCGTGATACTTGCACTTGTGATATTCCAAGCATTTTTGCAATTTGGACCTGCGTTTTTTCTTTAAAGTACCTAAGCACTATTATCTGCTTTTCTCTTGGGTTTAGTGTGTTAAGCACCATTCTTAGGTCAATCTTGTCCACAAGATCCACTTCTTCATCGTTGCTCTCATTATTAAGTTTATCTATTAAAAGAACCGTTGAGCTATCACTATCCCCAACAGTATTATATAAAGATTCTGGCGAACAATTCGCTTCCATTGCCATTACGAGTTCTTCCACCGGAATATCCATTCGAATAGAAATCTCATTTAGCGAGGGTTCTCTCCTTAATTCTTTTGTCATAATCTCTTTTGTGACTCTAATTTTATTAGCTAATTCTTTTAGAGAACGGCTTACCTTAATAATCCCGTCATCCCTTATAAACCTTTTTATTTCGCCTATAATCATAGGCACGGCATAAGTAGAAAACTTCACTCCAAAGGAATCATCAAACTTATTTATTGCCTTAATTAGCCCGATACAACCTATCTGGTAAATATCCTCGGTTTCATAACCACGGTTTTGGAATCGTTTAACAATACTCCAAACAAGGCCTACATTTTTTTCCACCAATATAGATTGAGCTTGTTTGTCCCCTAATTTAGCCTTCTTTATTAATTCGAGAGTTTCCATATCAAATAATTCATCCATATTAACTCCTATAACTGCATAAGTTTTTTTCGTACTATTTAGGCCATTTCAAAAAATAACCTATACAATATTTAAGTCACAAAGCCCATCACAGAAGCTTAAAAGCTTCCAAACAGAAGAACATTTTTTTGCTGCGCAAAAAATGTAAATCAGATTCTTTGAAATGGCAATTGACCAGTTATTTTATTGAAATCACCTTAATTTTCCGATAAATAGTCTACATTAGAATACTTAGGAAAATAAATTCATCTGTTTGCCACAGCGGAATTTACTACTTTGATTACAGCTTCGGCTGCGGTATATAAATTAATCAACATTCCATATAAGGTTGTTTTAATACTAATTATTTCCATTCCAATAACTTCTATTCACTCAATCATGTTATTTCCAAAAACAAGCTTTCAATTTTCTTTAAAATCTTAATCTAACAGTCTTTATCATATAGACTGACTACTGCATTTTTTAAATCCCTTTACTTAATGAATTGAATTTTTTATACATAGACACTTTAGTGCCTTTGCCAATTTCCGATATAACCTCTACTCTATCCATAAAGCTTTCCATAACAGTAAAACCCATACCTGATCTTTCCATCTCTGGTTTTGACGTATACATGGGCTGCCTTGCCAAATCAACATCCGAAATCCCCTCACCGTCATCTTCTACAAATATCTCTACACCATCACTAAACAAAATACATATCATTCTAACTAACCCGTTTGAATTCTCATATCCATGTATAATTGCAT
Source organism: uncultured Acetivibrio sp. (assembly GCA_964466645.1). Classification (GTDB taxonomy): domain Bacteria; phylum Bacillota; class Clostridia; order Acetivibrionales; family Acetivibrionaceae; genus Acetivibrio. The sequence goes on from CAYXPB010000018.1 coordinate 9,224, forward strand.
TAGTTACAGCTTCAGACACAGCCGTCTTAACATCTGCCATTTCTTCTATAGTTGGGTCTATTTGTGACACAAAAGCGGCTGCTACAACTCTAGCAAAAGCCTCATTGCTTGATTTGCTTGAAAACTCTAATTTCATCTGATTTATAGGCTGCATTTTTATTCCCCTTTACATTTTATTTATAGCCACATCTATATTATCATAAGTAGGTATAACTTTTAGTAATCCCGACATCTCAAAAATACGCAGCATTTGATCGCTAACATTTGTAACAGAAAGTCTTCCGTTTAATTTGCTGACATTTTTAAATCTTCCCATTATTACACCAATCCCCGAACTGTCCATAAAAGTCACCTTTGAAAAGTCAAATATTACGTTTTTAGTTGTAGCTTTAATCAGTTCAGAATCAATTTTTTCCCTGATATACTCCGCAGAGTGGTGATCAAGTTCACCAATTATCCCCGCAATCAATGTACTTCCCTTATAAGAAATTTTTACTTTCAATTTTCATCCTCCTTTTGTCTGTTTATCTCTTTAAATAGCATCATTGGAATCATACATTGACCAGTTATCTTTTTGGAATCACCTAGAGTACTTTTTAAAAAGATATAGCCGTCTTATTTAATTTCAGCTCATGCTTGTAAAATGTTGTAATTATACTCATTCTTTATTTCCCAAACTTATCCTTCAAATTTTTAGGTTATAGCAAAAAAAATTTACAATTGCCATCTAAAACTTTCCAAAACAAAAGGACCGTTAAAAAAATAAAAAACGGTCCTTCTTTTTTTATGTATAAAAAATGTTTTACAACACAAATAGATTATTCACCAAAACCTGCCGTAACAAGGTCAACAATCTCTTTTACTGCAAGATCTTCATCTTCTCCATCAGCCATAATAGTTATCTCTGTCCCTCTAGAAACCGCTAAGGAAATAAGACCCATTATACTCTTAGCATTTACTTTTTTGTGGTTCATCTTAATCCATATATTAGAAGTAAACTTTCCTGCTGTTTGAACAAATAATGCAGCAGGCCTTGCATGTAAACCTGTTGGATTAGTTATTTCAATAGTCTTTTCAACCACTCATAACTCTCCTTTCAATGATCTAGTATTTTCAGCAATTTCATCTAACCTTCTAAGCCTGTGATTTACTCCCGATTTACCTAGGCAAGGACTTAACATCTCCCCTAGCTCTTTTAGACTAGCATCACTGTATTCGAGCCTCAGATCGGCTATTTGTCTAAGATTTTTCGGCAAATTATCAAAGCCTAAGTTATCTCTTATATATTTAATATTATCAACCTGTCTTATAGATGCATCCACCGTCTTTTGCAGATTGGCTGTTTCACAATTTACTATGCGATTAACATTGTTGCGCATTTCTTTTAGTATTCGAACATTTTCCAAATCTAAAAGCGCACCATGTGCCCCAATTATATTGAGAAAGTCTACAATATTCTCTCCTTCTTTCAAGTACACCACATAGTATCCCTTACGTTTTATTATTTTTGCGTTTAGTCCAAAAAAAATCATCAAATCGTTCACTTCCTGAGCAATTTCATTTTTGTGACTAATTATCTCTAAATGATATGTTTTCTCAGGATCACTCATTGAACCAGCTGCAAGGAAAGCACTCTTAAGATATGCTTTTTTGCAGCATCTCTTTTTCTTGTCCAAATCATAATCTAAATAAGTTATTCGTGAAGCTTTTATTTTTTCAATTTTAACATCATTTAGTATCCTCTTTAACCCCATTGAAGATGTCAAAACCAAAATATACATCACATGCTTTTTTAGCTTCTTGCTTCTTCTTACACTTATTTCAGCATTTAATCCATACAAACTTTTAAATAATGAGAATATGCGTCTGGCGAAAGCAGCATTTTCTGTTGAAATCTTTAAATACACTTCATTCTGGTTTATAAATTTAACCAAACCGCTTATTCTTATAGCTGCTGCCAGCTCATTACGCTTACAGCAACTTCCCTTTGCATCAGATCTACAAATTTCATTTTTAACTGATGATGAAAATGACAAATTGCACACCTCAATCAAAACATATTGTACTGAAATTATATCTCATTTTTATTCAAAACACCAGCATAACTTATTTAAGGTTATTGCAATATAAATTGCAAAGTTTTTTTGTAATCACCCTGTAATTTCACTCAAGCCTTTATATCTTCAACGTATGCCCTTAATATTTCTGACACACTCCACGCCTGAGCAAAACATCCCCTTGGAATCAAGGGTTCATCACCATCAAATATCTCCGAAATTGAACCTATACAGGCATCCGTCAAATGATCCTTAATGGACTCTATAAAATACATTGCAGTTTTCTTTGCCTCCTGCGAATGATTATTCACTTTCAAATATGCTGTTATAAAATGTCCTAAAGGCCAAGTCCATACTGTCCCCTGGTGATATGCCCCATCTCTTCTGTATTGATCACCCATATATATTCCAACGTACTCCTTGCATTTTGGAGAAAGGCTTCTAAGACCATTGGCTGTATAAAGTTCCTTATAGACCTTGTTCACCACATCTTTTGCCATTTCTCCCTCAATAACAGGATAGGAAAGACTCACAGCCATAATCTGATTAGGGCGCACCTTGTCGTCCTTATAGGTTGAGGTCATACAGTCATACAGACATTTTTGCTTGTCATTCCAAAAACTTGTCTCAAAGGACTTCTTGACTTGTTTCGCTAAATCGCTATAGTATTTACTGCTTTCTCCATAATGCTCCGAAAGTACAGCCATTATCCTTAAGGCATTATACCACAACGCATTAATTTCTACTGCTTTGCCATGCCTTGGGGTAACAACCCAATTTCCAACCTTGGCATCCATCCAGGTAAGTTGTGTGTGCTCATTACCAGCCGTAATCAAATAGTCATTATCCATTTTGATGTCAAACTTTGTACCTTTTTCAAAATAACTTACTATGTCCTTAAGACCGTCATAAATGTTCTCTTTGACAAAATCATAATCTTTTGTATAGTTTATATACTTGTTTACTGCTTCAAAATACCACATAGGAGCGTCCACACTGTTATAAGGAGGTTCGTTTCCTGCATCAGGAAACACATTAGGTATTAGCCCATCTTTTACGTACTTTGAAAACGTATAGAGAATTTCTTTTGCATCATCAAACCTTTTCGTTGCAAGAGTTAGACCGGGAAGCGCAATCATAGTATCCCTTCCCCAATCCGTAAACCACGGATATCCTGCAATTATAGTCTTAGCATTTGTGGATTCCCTGTGCACAATGAAATTATCTGCACTCTTAACAAGGGTTTGAGAGAATTCATCCTCATATCCGGCCTTTTTCACCAGTGAGCTAAGTCTTTCAACCTCATTGTTTATAAGCTCGAGACCATCTTTTGACTTAATCTCTTTTTCTACTGTTGCAATTACTGTTATATACTTCTCTTGATTAGGTTTAATATTTATATCAAAATATCCCGGGATATAGTGATCTTCTGTTGAACCAAGACCCCTTTCCCTTTCTATCGCATACTCCATGTTATAAAACCAACTATAATCTATCGGCTTAAATCCGCCCTCACTGCAAAACAAGCTGATATCAATATCATAATTCTGTGGCTTTAGTGTAACCAAATCTTCCTTAACTACAGTTTTGCTAAAGTTTAGGTATTCCTTCTTTGAACTGTAGTGGTAATCCCTGAAATTGACTAGAGGTGTCAATCTTAAATTCACATTATCCTGTCCATTTCTTACATAATATACGATTGCCACTGTGTTTTCGCCATATACCATGCTCACTGTTTTTTCAATATATACTTCTCCTACCCTATATATATACTTTGGAAGAGGTTCCCTCTCAAAGCCCTCCATATGATGATACCCCTTCATAACAAAACCGGGAACTTCATAGGAGAACAAGTCAACGGATTCATCTCCAACAGTTATACTCTCATCTATTTTAGATACAATCAGATGCCTGTTAACCGGAGGTTTCAAAGCTGCAACCAGAAGTCCGTGATACCTTCTTGTATTGGCCCCTATAACTGTTGAAGATGAAAATCCTCCAATTCCGTTAGTCAGTAACCATTCTTTCTGAATACCTTGCTCAAAAGTTCTCCAACTAGATTTGCCATATTTCATGCCATATCCTCCTTTTGTTTGGAACGTATAATAAATAGCGAAATTGGGTTTGAACTATAAATCTTTACTAATGAATTTTTTTGAAACACCTTAGGTATGAAATAGTCTTTTCTTTCGATTGTCAAACAACTATATCTTCTAATTCTCTTTCACATAAACAACCACCACTATCACAAAGATTTATAATTGTTTTTGATAGCCTCTTTGTATCATGTCTAATATAATTATTATTTATACAGGCAAAATCGTCATACAAAACTTTTATACCATGCCTCTCGAGCACATCTGCATCTACTTTCACAGCAGTTGCGCCATCTTCATGATATTTCTTTTTGAAATCTTCAGGGATTTGAGCGGAATTTACAATACAATATTCAACAAGTCCTTTGCAGGAATGCTTTTCAATAGCCTTTATATGATCCCAAACACTGTAATTTTCTGTTTCTCCCGGTTGTGTCATCACATTGCATACATAAGTCTTAATAGCATTGGAATTTTTAATTGCATCCACTATTCCAGGGACAAGAAGATTAGGAATTATACTGGTATAAAGGCTTCCTGGTCCTAATACAATCATATCGGCATCAAGTATAGAATCAATTGCCTCTTGTAAAGGCGTTATCAATAGAGGCTCAAGATAAACACTTTTAATTTTCCCCTTATGAAAACTATTGTGTTCTCCAATCCTTGACTCTCCCTCTACTATATATCCATCCTCAAGTTCTGCACACAGTTTCACATCTTGTAATGTAACGGGTAAAACTCTTCCAGTAACAGCTAAAACATCACTCATTTTTTTAACGGCCTCTTCAAAACTTCCAGAAATACCATCCATAGCAGCTAAAAAAAGGTTTCCAAAAGATTGACCCTTTAGCATGCCATCTGTAAACCTATACTGCAGAAGCTTTTGCATAAGCGGCTCAGTATCTGCTAATGCTAAAATGCAGTTACGAATATCGCCGGGAGGCAGCATACCTAAATCCTGCCTTAAAACTCCCGAGCCCCCACCATCATCAGCTACTGTCACAATTGCCGTCAAATTCGAACTATACGACTTTAAGCCTCTCAACATGGTCGAAAGGCCTGTTCCACCACCGACTACAACGATTTTAGGTCCTTTTGCTATCATTTCTGTTTCACCATCTAAAAATTTTGTTGATCCCTCTTTGCACCGGCTTCTAGCTATATAATTTTTTAAGCGTCGAAAGGCAGTGTATATTAATACACACCCCAACAATATTATACTTAAAGACAAAACCCTTTCATAAATGCCACGATATTTAAAAAACACAAAACTTCCCAATATCACATCAACTAGTCCAGAAAAACTCAATAGCAAATATATACGACCTCTTCTATTGCATCTCACTAAATTGAGAAGCCTCATTTCTTTGCCCCCTTGCTATCCTTTTCTATATCTCTGTGTTCAACAACCACTCTATGCTCTTTACCGGAAAGATAAGCATATAAAGCTTCAGAAATCGCAACTGATCTGTGCCTCCCTCCAGTACAGCCTATTCCTACAACAAGTTGAGACTTTCCTTCCTTTACATAACTTGGAAGCAAGAACTCCAACATATCATAGAGCTTTGATAAAAATACTATAGTCTCGTTAAATCCCAAAACGTACTCCCTAACTGCATCATTCTTTCCTGTCTGCCTTTTCATGCTGTCAATGTAATAGGGATTTGGTATAAACCTTACATCAAACACCAAATCACAGTCTATTGGAATTCCATACTTGAATCCAAAGGATATTATATTTATTATCATTCCGTCAAATTTTTTACCCTCGACAAATATATTGGATATCTCTTCCCTAAGCTGCCTAGGAGTTAGATTTGAGGTATCCACTATATAAGTTGCAATTCTCTTTATTTCTCTTAAGAGCTCTCTTTCCTGATTTATACCTTTCATCAGCCTGCCTTCAGGAGCAAGGGGATGAATTCTTCTGCTCTCCTTAAACCTTTTTATGAGCACTTTATCCGAGGCTTCTAAAAACAATATCTCATAGGACAATCCAGCTTCCTTTAAAGCATTAAGCTCAGGAAATAATGCGTTAAAAAGCTCACCACCCCTGATGTCTATAACCAACGCTATTTTACTTATCTTTCCTCTACTTTGAACACAAATCTCGGCAAATTTAGGTATTAATACAGGGGGGAGATTGTCAACACAAAAAAAGCCCAAATCCTCCAAATATTTCACAACCAAACTTTTGCCTGCTCCAGATACTCCTGTTATAATTAAAAACCTCATTTGTACCTCCTATAAACCAACATAAAGGTGTAGTTTTAGCTTTAATGTTCTCCTACAATTCTCATTTCTGTCTGTAGTTCAACGTCAAATTTGTCCTTAACTGTTTTCTGTATATGTCTAACCAAATCCATTACATCTTTTGAGGTTGCCTTTCCCTTATTTACAATAAACCCACAATGTTTATCCGACACCTGGGCACCACCTATGCAGTAGCCCCTGAGACCTGAATCTTCAATCAACTTACCTGCAAAATATCCTTCCGGTCTTTTAAATACACTTCCTGCACTAGGCATCTCTAAAGGCTGCTTATCCTGCCGCCTTCCTGTAAGATCATCAATTATTGCCTTACTAGCAGCTCTATCACCCTTTTTCAGCTTAATGAAAGACCTCACTACAATACCTGACTGCTTTTGAATAAAACTAGTTCTATATCCAAATTCATGCTCAGCTTCTCGAATTAGTTTTATATTTCCTTCTTTATCAATAAACTCTGTTTGAACTACAACATCCTTCATTTCGCCACCATAAGCTCCTGCGTTCATAGAAACGGCACCACCTAGTGTTCCAGGTATACCTGATGCAAATTCAAAACCTTGAAGCTCGTTTTCAAGAGCAATTCTTGAAAGCTTTGAAAGCAATATACCACCATAAGCTTCAATGCAATCTCCTTTTACAACACAACTGTCCAAATTATCATATATCTTAATAACGACTCCTCTTATTCCCTTATCGGATATCAGAAGATTTGTTCCATTTCCCATTATAAAAATCGGCATTTTTTCTCTATTACATAACTTTATCACTTCACATAAACTTTGCACCGAACAAGGTGTAACCAAAAAATCTGCAGGTCCTCCTATTTTAAAAGAAGTATGCTTGCTCATAGGTTCATCCTCTTTTACATTTTCCTTACCTGCAATATCCACTAAAAGTTTTATATATTTTTCCTTTTCCAATTATTCCAGCTCCTTATTTTTGCTGCAACATACCTATATATATTCTACTTCTTATTATTGCTTTATAGAATTAAATCAAACTTTTATTAGCCTTTTCCTTTTATTTTCAATAAATTCACTAAAGTTTGATACACTTGTATTCATAATAAGTTCTTCTGGCATTTCAATCTTTTCAAGCAGACTATATACCCTTTCAAATTTTCCTACATCAAAGCTTATATGGGCATCACTTCCACATACTATTTTTACACCCTGCTTCTTGCACTCAAGGGCAAAATTCACGCAGTTTTCTTCACAACCAGCCCTTACACTAAAAGAATTGTTATTTATTTCAATAAACTTGCCGTATTCCTTTGCAGCTGAGACCACCTTTTCAACATCCACTTCGAATTGTGGTGTACCGGGATGCCCAACAGCATCAACAAAGGGGTTTTTCATAAGATTTAAATAGGCATTTGTATGTTCTTCTATTGAAGCAGGCTTAATACATATGTCATGAAAACTTGCTAAAACAAAGTCAAGTCTTTTCAAATACTCTTCAGGCATATCCAAATTTCCGTTATAATCTACTATGTTAGCCTCCACACCTTTTAAAACTCTAACTCCGTACAACACTTCCGGAATCACTCTCATATTACTAAAATGATAAAAATACGGAGCACCTTTCATAGCCGGACCATGATCGGTGATTGCAAACATTTCAATACCATTGACAGAGGCTTCCCTTGCCATTTCTTGGACAGTACTGTAGGCATGTCCGCTTGCTACCGTATGAGTATGTGTATCTACAACAAATTTCAATGTCTTCCCTCCAATTTTATTCCTGTGTAGCTTTGTTAATTTCCCCTAAAACTCTTTCATTTAAAACTTTAGCCGCATTGTATCCCATTTTCTTCTGTCTGTTATTCATTGCTGCCACTTCGGCAATAATGGCCAAGTTTCTTCCTGGCCTTACAGGAATAATAAGGCAAGGTACATTTATACCAAGAATATCCGTATATTCATCTACAAGCCCTAAGCGGTCATAATTTTTCTTTTCATCCCAAAACTCCAATTGTATAACTAAATTTATATTTTCAGTAACTTTTACTGAACCTACACCATAAAGGTTTTTGACATCTAAGATTCCAATACCTCTAATTTCTATAAAGTGTCTTATAATATCAGGAGCTGTACCGACAAGCGATTTATCCGATACTCTTCTTATCTCAACAACATCATCGGCTACAAGTCTGTGTCCCCTCTTGACAAGCTCTAGGGCCGTCTCACTTTTACCAACTCCGCTTTCTCCAAGAATCAAGATACCTTCACCATACACTTCGACAAATACCCCGTGCTTAGTTATTCTTGGTGCCAACTGCACATTAAGGTATCTAATTACTCCACTTAAAAATCTAGAAGTAATGTCATCTGTCCTAAGAATAGGAATTTCATATTTACGTGATACCTCTACCATCTCAGGAAAAACCTCTAACCCCCTGGCAACCACCATACACGGAAAACCACATTTAAAAAACTCATCTAATCTTGAGTAACGCTCTTCTTTGGTCATAGCTGACAAATAAGTTGTCTCAACTTTACCTATTATCTGAATTCTATCAGTACCAAAGTATTCAAGATAACCGACAAGCTGAAGGCCGGGACGGTTTATGTCCGAAGAAGTAATTACAATATCGTCAAGCCTTTTACAATTCGATATATCTTCAAGCTGAAATTCATCCATAACTTCTTTTAAAGTAACAGAAAACATCATTTATCCCCCCCTATTCTTATACACAATTATTATAACATATTAATTTTTTATTCCAATAAAAATCTGTTGGGTTTAGTGAAACGAAAAACGCCGTATGAAAATATCCATACGACGTTAAAATGGAGCGGGTGATGGGAATCGAACCCACGCAATCAGCTTGGAAGGCTGATGTTCTACCATTGAACTACACCCGCAAATTCAGTAGAGTTATTACTAAAACACTCTACATGACAAATTGGAGCGGGTTACGAGATTTGAACTCGCGACTTTCACCTTGGCAAGGTGACACTCTACCGCTGAGTTAAACCCGCGCATAAACAATTTGCAAAAGTAATTATACATGTTTATAAATAGTTTGTCAATGCCTTTTTTAAGGTATTTTTATACCAGTTGTTCCTTTTTACTTTTTTACTTGCAGCTACCTTTGCAATGTGTTATTATTTTTATACGGTAATTTTTTTGATTAGATTCGTTATATATTTGTCTTGTTATTAATGGTATTATGATATATTATTAAACTATAAGCTATCTCTTTTATGTTTTATCTTAGTGGCTCGAATAGGACTTTTCATGCATTTTACTTCAATAATAGTAATGGAGTGATATTAATGGAAATTAAGACAGGAGACATTGTATCTGTTCGTCATTTCTCCGGAACGAAGTTGTTTAAAAGTCTGGTAATGGATTCCCAAAATGAAGCAATACAAGTTAGGCTTTTTGAAGATCTAACGCTTCTAAATTGCTCACAGGGTGACCCATTGGTACTTGGTTCGGAATTGGAAAATGAAATCTATATTTCAAGTTGCACCATTCTTAATTTAGATAAGGAACAGAATACAATTGACATTAGAATTGATAATTGTGAAACTACTACTAACAAAAGACTTTTTGTAAGGTTTCCAGTATCACTTTATGCCGAGGCAAGAATTGGAGAATCTCAAAAAAAGCATCTTGCTATTGTTAAAAATATTAGCTATACCGGTATGATGATATTCTCTAAAACTGATTTTCCTCTTTATCAAGAACTTAAATTTGAGATACATGCGGGTTCAGGCGTTACAATTAATCTTAAGGCCTCTATAATAAGAAAGGTAAAAGATACATATAATTACGAGTATGGGCTCAAGATCGTATATACTGATATACACACCCCTAATCTTTTAAAAAAATACTTGTTCTTACTAAAAAAAGAACAGGAAGAATCTATTAGAAAGTTTAAAGAATTAAAATAATAACCAAAAAGCGATGGAGTCTTATTTTACTAGCACCGTCGCTTTTTTAGTTTATCCACTTTCGAACAATTCCATTTCTAGAAAGGGAATTGCAAAGTCTTTTTAACAACAAAAAGTTTACATATTCTTTAAAAGGTTAGCCATTTCTATTGCAGTTACAGCTGCATCATATCCTTTATTACCTGCCTTTGTACCTGCTCTTTCAATAGCTTGTTCAATTGTATCTGTCGTCAGAACTCCAAAAATAACAGGCAATCCCGAATCTAAAGACACTTTTGCAATACCTTTCGACACTTCACTTGATACATAATCAAAATGTGGGGTTGAACCTCTTATTACAGCACCAACACATATTACAGCGTCAAATTTTTTTGAGGCTGCCATTTTTGAGGCTACCAAAGGTATTTCGAAAGCTCCTGGTACCCATGAAACCTCTATATTTGACTCCTCCGCTCCATGCCTTAAAAGAGCATCAATTGCTCCTCCTAAAAGTTTACTGCTTATAAATTCATTAAAACGGCCTACTACTATTCCAAAATTTAAGCCACCTGCAATGAGTTTTCCTTCATTTGTCTTAATTCCCATTTCAATTTTCCTCCCGGTGTTATATAGTTTTTAATACTTTAGTTTACTTTTTGAAATTACCTAAACTTCCTTATAGATCATTTAGCATATGCCCCATCTTGTCTTTTTTGGTTTTTAAATAAAACTTGTTAACTTCATTCTCTTTTATTTGAAGTGGAACCCTTTCAACCATTTCAAGTCCATGGCCTGAAAGTCCAACTAGTTTTTTAGGGTTATTAGTAAGCAATCTTATCTTTCTAATACCAAGATCATATAAAATTTGGGCTCCTATTCCGTAATCCCTCATATCCTCAGGAAATCCTAAGATCACATTAGCCTCAACAGTATCTTTACCTTCATCCTGAAGTTCATAGGCACGAACCTTGTTTACAAGACCTATTCCTCTGCCCTCTTGGCGCATGTAGAGCAAAACACCTTTTCCTGCCTTCGCTATCTCCCTTAGCGCTGCATCAAGCTGTTCTCCACAATCACACCTCAAGGAATGAAAGGCGTCTCCTGTAAGACATTCCGAATGCACCCTTACCAAAATAGGTTCATTTTCACTCTCTACATCCCCCATAACTAATGCCACATGATGTTCACCGTTTATTGCATTTTCAAAAGCTACAATTTTAAATTCACCATATTTGGTGGGTAGCTTTGCTTCTGACGCTTTGCTTATAAGCTTTTCGGCATTTCTTCGGTAACCTATAAGATCGGCAATAGTAACAATCTTCAAGTTATGTTTTTTTGCAAACTCCATTAATTGCGGCGCCCTTGCCATTGTTCCATCTTCATTCATAATCTCGCAAATAACGCCTACAGGGCATAAACCTGCCAATCTAGCAATATCAACAGCTGCCTCAGTGTGTCCCGATCTCTTCAAAACGCCTCCGTCTTTTGCAACCAATGGAAACACATGCCCGGGGCGAACAAAATCAGCAGGTTTGGCCTCTGCATTTGTAAGCTCTTTTATTGTTTTTGATCTTTCAAATACAGAAATACCTGTTGTGGAAGTTTTATGATCTACTGTTACTGTAAAAGCGGTTTTCAATTGATCTGTGTTTTTTTCCACCATTATATTAAATCCAAGCTCTTTAGCCCGTGATTCTGTGATAGGTGCACAAATCAAACCTCTTCCATACTTCGCCATAAAATTAATATCTTCCGGAGTCACCAACTCCGCGGCCATTATAAAGTCTCCCTCATTTTCTCTATCCTCATCGTCAATAACAACTATCATTTTACCCTGTTTAATATCTTCTATAGCAGCTTCAATTGTATCAAATTTCATAAACACACCTCCAAAATTGTGTACTCAAACAAATCCATTCTTTCTTAAGAAATCAAGGGATATGACTTCCTTATTATTGTTTTCTTCTGAATTGTAAAAAATCAGTTTTTCAATATACTTTCCGAGCATATCGCATTCAATATTTATCTTACTTCCAACTTCTTTCGAACCTAATGTTGTAACTCCTACTGTAAGTGGTATAAGCGAAACTTTAAAACACTTCTCATCTATAAAAGCAATAGTTAGACTAGTACCGTCTAATGCCACTGAGCCTTTCATAACAATATATTTTAAGACTTCCTTAGCCGCTTCTATTGTTAGCCAAACTGCATTGTCCTCCTGTGTTTTATCAACTATCACACCTGTACCGTCGATGTGTCCTGATACAATATGTCCTCCAAGCCGATCAGACAACCTCAATGCACGTTCAAGATTAACGTCATCACCCACCTTAAGATTTCCCAACCCGGTTTTTCTCATTGTTTCCGGCATCACATCAGCTGTAAATTCATCACTTCTTTTGTTAGTCACAGTAAGGCATATTCCGTTTACCGCAATACTATCTCCTAATTTTACATCGTCCATTATTTTGTTACATTGTATTGAAAGCTTTATTGATTTGCTCCCGTGGACAATCCCTCTTACCTTTCCAACTTCTTCAACTATACCAGTAAACATATTTCACACCTCAAAAAAATTATAGAGTTTAGGCAATTTCCCTAACCCTTTACAAATAGCTTTCCACCAGTATATCTTCCCCAAATTTAGATAAAGAAACATCTTTTAACTTTAATGCTTCACCCATAAATTGTATACCTTTTCCCTCAACAGGGGTAACAGCATCTTTTCCACCTAGTATCTTAGGCGCAATAAAGAACATAGCCTTATCCACAATACCCGAATCAAGAGCTGCTGCATTTAGTGTGCCTCCACCTTCTAAAAGTACGCTATCAATCTCAAGCTTATATAACTCTTGTGATAGTTTGATAAGGTCTACACGTCCATCCTTACCTTCTGCTTTTATTACTCTTACACACTTTTCAACAAGCTGCTTTTCCTTATTCTTTGCTATATTAGATGTAGTTGCTAAAATAACCCCTGCTTTTGAGTCCTTGCATAAAACCCTACTATCAAGAGGAATTTTTCCCTTGCTGTCAACAATTATTCTTATAGGATCGGTTCCAATTCTGTCAACAAGCCTTGTGGTAAGCATAGGATTATCCTTAATTATTGTATTTATTCCAACCATTATAGATGCAACTCTGTCCCGTAATAAATGCACATGATTTCTCGATGCTTCCGAAGTTACCCACTTTGAATCCCCATTTGCCGATGCAATTTTTCCATCAAGAGTCATTGCTGTTTTTAAAATAACAAAAGGCTTCTTTCTTACAACATAGTTTATAAATATTTCATTGAGTTTTTTAGCTTCCTCCTCAAGGGCCCCCACTTCAACCTCAACACCTGCATCCCTTAGCATCTGGACTCCTCTTCCCGATACTTTGGGATTAGGATCAATCATTGCTATTACAACTTTTCTAATCTTTGATTCAATTATTGCTTTTGCGCAGGGTGGAGTCCTCCCAAAATGGGAACATGGTTCAAGATTAACATAAAGAGTTCCGCCGGACACGTCCTCGACAGCATTATTAAATGCGGCCACCTCTGCATGCGCACAGCCTAACACTTCATGGAACCCCTCTGCAATCACTCTATCTTCTTTAACAATTACCGCGCCCACCAATGGATTCGGATTTGTCCTACCCCATCCTTTTTTAGCAAGTTCAATAGCTCTTCTCATATAGTAATCATGGTTATTCAAATAAATCACCTTTTACCTAATTGATAAATTTCATTAACACAAAAAATCCCCAGATCATTTCTCCAGGGATAATTTACCACTCACATAAGGAATAATAACTTATCTTCTTTCATCCAGACTTTTTGTGTTTGTAAAACAAAACACAATATACTGTCGGCTCCGGAATTTGACCGGATCTGCCATAAGGCTCGCGGGCTTGCAAAGATTTCATTGCCTACCGCCGGTAAGGATTCTCACCTATCCCTGAAGATAAAATACTTAATTTCAATTTACACAGAATATATCATACTGCCTATTCAGTGTCAATAAATTCTATGTAAATCAACTTTTTTGAAACACCCATTGACCAGCTATTTTTTTGGAATCACCTAAATAACTTTTACGTAAACTTCTCTATTACGAGAACCATCAAACTCACAAAAATAAATCCCCTGCCATTGACCAAGAACAAGCCGCGTTTCTTCAATCATTATCTGCAACGAAAAACCAAACATACTTGCTTTTATGTGGGCCGCTGAATTCCCTTCAAAGTGTTTGTACCCATCTTCAAAGGGAACTATTTTGTTGATTTGCTTTAAAATATCGTCTACAACATCAGGATCTGCATTCTCATTAATCGTAATTCCTGCTGTAGTATGAGGAACAAATATATGACATATGCCGGATTTTTTACCCTCTTTTCTTACAATATCCTGTATTTTTGAAGTTATATCAACCATTGCCGTCCTTGACGGAGTTTTAACCTTTATTATTTGCAGAAATATCACCTCGACTAATAGTATATTACTTCTAAAAAGTGATGTAAAGCATATGTATAAATTCCTATACTCAATTAAATTTAGCTCTGCATTTACAAAATCACCTTTATAGTTTTCCGATATATAATTTGCAGCGATGCTTCAATATGCTATAATAACTTTAAAACATATTGAATCGGGAGGGTATAAATGAAGATTTTAGATTTGTTCAAAGCAAAAAAACCGGTAATCTCTTTTGAAATTTTCCCGCCAAAATTAGATACTCCTGTTGAAACTATTTTTGATACATTAGAGCAGTTTAAAAATTTGGCACCTCACTTCATAAGTGTTACCTATGGAGCAGGGGGTAGTGCAAAAGACAGAACTATAGAAATAGCATCAAAAATAAAAAATGAGTATTCCATTGAAAGCATGGCACACTTTACCTGTGTAGGACACTCAAAGGAAGAGATCGACAAACTCCTTGTATCTTTACATGACAATAATCTAGAGAATATATTGGCACTACGTGGAGACCCTCCGATAGACCAACCAGATTTTGATTTTAGCAAGAATACATTTGAATATGCAAATGAATTAATATCTTACATAAGAAGTAAAAATGATTTCTGCATTTCAGCAGCAGCTTACGTTGAAGGTCATGTAAATAGTATCAGACTTAAGGATGACTTAAGATATCTTAAGCAAAAAGTTGACACTGGTGTTGACTTTCTTGTAACACAACTGTTTTTCGAAAATAGGAACTTCTATGATTTTCTTGATAAAGCGGCTACCATTGGTATAAATTGTCCTATAACAGCAGGTATAATGCCGGTATTTAAAGCTGATCAAATTAAACGTATTGCTTCAATGTGTGGCGCATCAATGCCTGCAAAGCTGGTATTGATGCTGGATAAATACTGTGATAATGCTGAAGATATGAGGAAAGCCGGTATAGATTACGCAAGTAAGCAAATCAGAAATTTAATTGATAATGGTGCTGATGGAATACATCTTCTGACAATGAACAGGCCAAAATCAAGTAAAGAAATACTGGTAAATGCGGGACTTTTGTAGACCCTTTATCGAAAAAAGTTTGTGAAATAGGCGCAAACTTTTTTCGACGGAGGATTTGCATCTTTCAATGTTTTTCTAGAAACCTTCAGCAATCGGAAGTTTTTTGTCTATACCATAGTCTTGATAAGTTCTTCAAAACTTATTTTACTATCAAATTTTGACATGCTATCTATAATCTCCTGCTCTGTAAAAACTTTTGCCAGTCTCATATCTTCATCTAGTACATATATAATATGAAATCTGTCAAAGTCCATATCTTTAACAATATCTCCTAAACGCATGGTTTTGATAACCACCAGTTCTCTTCCCGGATATACTCCTTTTCGCAAGAACCTCGAACGTTTATAAACAAGGCTTTTAATGTTCATAAAATATACCTCCGACTCCTCATATTTTAAGCAATAAAAAATATAACTCCCTAAAAATACAAGACTAAAGTTGAATATATTACTACTTAGCTGAATTATTCCCACAAGAATAATAAATACTCCCAACCCTTTTGAAACCCTTTTTGAGTAATTATGCGCTTTAAACAATCCTATTTGAGAAGTAAGTATGTCTCTAAATATCCTACCCCCGTCAAGAGGCATAACCGGAAGCATGTTAAATACTGCTAGAAATACGTTTGTTAAGATAAAAAAACGCATATTATCTGATCTAGGCAAATAATATGTGCTTAATAAAAAACACAGCAAAGATACCAGTATATTTGATAGCGGACCGCTTATGTTGGTAAGAAAATTATTTGTATCTTTATAAAAATCTTTACAAAAAACTGCATTCAACCCTATAGGAAATACCCTTAACTTGTGTATCTTTTCACCTTGGGCTATTGAAACAAGTATATGAGATGCTTCATGGACTATAAGAGCAACATATGTCAATATATATTTATAGTGATAATCAAAAAAGTACATTAATATTATTACAACTAAAAGTGTTGGATCAATCTCTATTTTAAGAGGTCTTTTTAGTACTTGAACTAAAATATTATAACTTCACCACCTCTCCCATTTATATTAGACGCTTTGCAATTGGCTTATCTATTCATTATCCGAAAGCGCAATATAGTCTAGTGGATTAACTGCTGTGTTATCCTTTCTCACCTCAAAATGTAAATGTGGTCCGTCTGCAGCTCCTGTAGCCCCAACTTCTGCAATAATATCACCTTTACTTACCCTTTGACCTTTACTGACAAGTAGTTTAGAGCAATGTGCGTATAAAGTCGTCAATCCATCAACATGCTTTACCTTTACATAATTGCCATAGCTTGCTTCTAGATCAGCTTCTACTATTTCACCATCATATGCAGCTTTTATCGGTGTTCCGCTTTGTGCTTCAATATCAATTCCCTTGTGAAACAGTATTGTGTTTTTTATGGGGTGGACCCTTTCCCCATAAAAGGAGCCTATTATGCCTCCTACAGGAATCAGAAAGGAATATCCAGCATTCCCGAATATCTTTTCATTTTCTGACTCATCCTGTTCTACAGTATTTTCAGACTCAACCGTTTGGGAATAATCTTTTCCGTATTCCATTCCTTCAACTAACGACCCTTCTTCCGTATATACTGCACTTACAGGTTCAAGTTTTTCATTATATCTTTCCTGATTTCCGGCGTCTGTCAATGTACTTGCATCTAGCACGTTCTTTTCTAATTCCTCACTCCCACCCTTTGGAATACCTGTGTCATCACTTTCTTTTGTTTCCTCTGCAAAATTAGCAAACAAATACTGTATATCACTAAAAGTCTTTTTAAGATCGATATTATATGACATAACACCCTTTAGTTTGTTTTGCAAAAAAACAGTTTGTGGTATTTTTACTTTTACTATGGACATTATAAGTAAAAAAACTATAAAACATATCAATGTTTGTCGCATAGTTTTAGTAACAAACTTCTGTGCAAAGCTATTTTTATCCCTTTTACTCTTTCTTGTCTTTCTTTTTATTTGACTTGGTAAGTGTCTCTGGTACCTTGGCCTATAAACTATATCGTCCACCGATAAACACCTCTTTTTCCTATATCTGTATCTTGTAATTCCTTTCAATACTCCGTAACGAGAAGAAAAAGTCTTCATACCAACTTTACAATATACTAGATTATATTTTGGAAAAGAATAAAATATTACTTTATATAGTTTATTTTTTGAAATGGCCTAGGATTTAAAACAAAAAAAACAAACCCCCATAAATGAAGATTTCAGGTGATTCTAAAAAAATAGTTTGTCCATCGTGATTCCAAAAGATCAAATCAGAAACACTATTTACCTATTATTTCCCTCCAATCCAAATCTCCTCTTTCAAGACCTCGGATCAGGGTTTCCGCAGTACCTAAATTTGTAGCAAAGGGAATATTATTTATATCGCACGATCTCAAAAGTGAACTTATGTCAGGTTCATGAGATTGAGCAGTAACAGGGTCTCTAAAAAAAAGCACAAGATCAAGCTCATTGTATGTTGCTCTAGCGCTAATCTGTTGTTCCCCCATCAAACCCGGCGAAAACTTTTGCACATTCAGGCCCGTAGCCTCAATAATAATAGCCCCAGTCGTACCTGTAGCAAATAAAGTATGATTCTTCAATATACTCCTATAAGCTATACAAAAGGAAGCCATTAGTTCTTTTTTTTTGTCGTGTGCTATCAATGCTATATTCATACTATACCCATCCATTTTTTCAAAATATCGCCACCTAAATTAAAGTTAAAACAAAAAGTGCTCTTTAACATAATAAATACCGGTAATGCTAAAAAGCACTCTATTAAAAAAAAATATAAAACATAGTTTACTTTCCGCTGTTTTTTACATTCTTTATCGGAATGTTTGCTACCAAAGCGGGAACTATACGGTCGCCCTCTTCACTTTTTGTTCTGGTCATCTGTATATCAAGTGTATCTTCATCTATATCCATATAATTGGATATGACTTTGATGATTTCCCCTTTAACCATCTCCAAAAACTGAGGAGAGACATTTGCCCTGTCGTGGATTAGCACTAGCTTCAGTCGTTCCTTTGCAAAGTCTTTTGACGCTTTAGACCTGCCAAATATCTTCGATAAATCTAGCAACATAATTCTCCTCCTTTAATTAGTTTGCTCTCAAACCAAATAGTTTTTTAATCTTAAACATTAATCCTTCGTCGCTTTCAAGATTGAGAATAGGAATATTTTCACCAAGTAATCTGCGTGTCATACTTCTGTAAGCTTCACCTGCAAGAGACTTATTATCTGTAACTGCTGGCTCACCTCTGTTTGTAGATACAATTATCTTTTCATCATCGGGAACAACTCCTATTAGGTCGATAGCAAGTATATCAATAATGTCGTCAATTGACATCATGTCTCCACGTTTTACCATATCGGCTCTGACTCTGTTGATAAGCAATTTTGGGTTCCTCAACTCATTAGCCTCAAGCAATCCTATAATCCTATCTGCATCCCTTACTGCTGAAACTTCAGGTGTAGTAACAACTATCGCTCTATCTGCACCAGCAATAGCATTTTTGAAGCCCTGCTCTATACCGGCTGGACAATCTACCAATATAAAGTCAAACTCTTCTCGCAAATCATTTGTCAATTTCACCATTTGTTCGGGAGATACTGCTGATTTGTCTCTTGTCTGGGCAGCTGGCAGTAAATGAAGACTGTCATATCTCTTGTCCTTTATCAAAGCCTGTTTCATCCTGCAAGTACCTTCAATTACATCAACAAGGTCATACACGATTCTGTTTTCCAAGCCCATAACTACATCTAGATTTCTAAGTCCTATATCCGTATCAAGTAAAACAACCTTTTTACCTTGAAGCGCCAATCCTGCACCAATATTAGCCGTCGTTGTAGTTTTGCCTACACCGCCTTTGCCTGAAGTTATTACAATAACCTCTCCCATATTTGTGTCTACCTCCCACCATATATTCAGAATAATACTATTTCATTTTAACAAAGTAGATGTTTTTTCTATAAATTCCATTTGTGTAAGATGTATTCAAAAAGTATCTCAATTTTCGAAAATACCAATTTTGTGTTAACCTAAATAAATACATGTTGTATATAAATTCACTTTTTATCATTAATAACACTATATATTTCTTTTAATCATTTGTCAATTGTTCATTATATAGTACATTTGTTATATATAAATATTTTTTGCACTGTAAAATAATGTTCCTCTGTTTGAAAGCTTTTAAGCTTTCATTTTTGGTTTGAAACTATATATATTGACTAATAAATTTTTTTGAAACACCTTATCTTGCAGGAAGATACCTCTCAATGTATACAATATCACCTTTAATATATGCGAGTTCCGGCACAAACTGTCCACCATTATCGTTTTCATCTGGAGCACGTGTTATAACATCAGCAATCCTTAATTGCGTTGGCTGAAGATTTAAGGCTACAACAATTGCTTCTTTATTTCCATTAGCTCCGGCATGTACAATACCTCTTAATGAACCCATAACTACCACATTTCCCGTTGCAACTAATTCAGCTCCAGGATTGACATCACCTACAACCACAAGATTACCATCAAAATTGATAAGCTGCCCAGACCTTACAGTACCTCTGTAGAATTTGGTCATTCCCTCTTCTAAGCCTTTAAAATAGAAATTACTCATCCGTATCTTTGCATGTGGTTGAGGCACCGGCTCTACTTCAACCTTTGGAGGTTCTTCCGTATCCATCTCAATACCGGTTATTTTCGCTCCGCTTTTACTTTGAAGGAGCTGAAAAACTTTTTCTTCTTCAGAAAAAGATAACTTTTTACCACGGTACCTCACCATAAGCTTAGCACCTTTAAAGAACTTTCCTGCAGACAGAATTTTTTCCTCCATTTGGCTCACTATCTCATCAAATTCTACTTCTTCCTTCATAATAATAGTTAGACAGTTTAATGAACCTTTAAAAACCACACTGCCTTCATTCATTTAACTTAACCCCCATTGTACTAGTATATTAGAAACAGTAAAACTAACTTCCTATTAAAAGCAATCAAAAAATTCGACTTAGGTGATTCCTAAAAAATAACTGGTCAATGGGTGTTTCAAAAAAGCTGATTTTATTAGGTTGAAACTATATACATTGACTAAGGAATTTTTTTGAAACACCTTAAAGAAAAAACCAATCAAACTACGAAAATAGGAAGTTATTTTATCGTTATTCCTTACCTTGTAAATTTAACTTCTTCTACTACAATTTGATCATCAGTATATTGATCATTGTTTAAGCCAAAGTACTCTCTTAGCACATCCTTAGCAATCGGAATTACATTCTTTCCCCATACAGCATGTTCAACGACCACAGCCACAGCTATTTCAGGCTTTTCAGCCGGTGCATAAGCAATAAACAATCCGTTTGACGAGCTGCCCTGTGATTCCCGCCCTGTTTCAGGCGTTCCGGTTTTTGATGCAACAGTGAACGGAAAGTCCTTAAAATCTGAAGCCGCAGTTCCCTCAACTGAGTTTGAAACCGCAATCATCCCCTCATTTATAGCCTCCATTGTTTCCTTGCTTACAGGAACAGTTTCATATTCCGGCTTAGTTTCCATCACAATTGAACCATCATATTTTTTAACACTCTTTATCAAATGCGGTTTATATCTCTTTCCTCCGTTTGCAAGAGTGCTGACATAACTTGCTATTTGAATAGGTGTAAACATGTTGTCAAACTGCCCTATAGATGCCTGTGCAGTATCTGCCGGTCTCCAGATATCATTCCTTCGTTCCTTTTTTGTCTCTTGATTAGCCCTTATACCTTTTGCCTCTTCATTTGGAATTTCAATTCCGGTTAGTTCTCCAAGTCCAAATAATTTAGCCCATTTATCAATTTTATCAATTCCAACCTTAACTCCAATTTCATGGAAATACATATTGCAAGAAGTAGCTAGTGCTTCTTGGAGATCTATTTTATGATGGGCACCCTGCCCATTTCTATACTCTAAACAATAGAACATCATACCTCCAAAGTCTTTATAACCTTTATCATAAAGCTCTTCCTTTGCTCCTACCGCACCTTCTTCAAGAGCAGCTATAGCTGTAATAGGTTTATAAATAGATCCTGGTGTATATATTCCTCCAATAGCTCTATTTAGCATGGGTGTGTTTTTTTCGTCAAACATAAACTCGTATTTTTTCTTTTCAGCCTCAGGATCATCACATCCCGGGAGGAAAATACTCGGGTCATAAGTTGGATAACTTGCCATAGCCAAAATTTCACCGTTGTTGACATCCATAGCAACAACCGCACCGGCATAAGCATCTCCAAAGTTCTTCCTATTATCAGCCTTTGACCTGATTTCAGCTATGTTTCGTTCTAAGGATTCCATTGCAACTTTCTGAAGCCTTGAGTTGATAGTAAGATAAACATTATTGCCCGGTATTGCCGGTTCACTGCTGAGTTCTGAAGTAAGTCTTCCACTTGTATCTACTTCTACCCTCTTCTTACCATTAATTCCTCTCAAGTAATTCTCTGCAGCTTTCTCAATACCTACCTTACCTATTGTGTCATTTAACTTATAACCTGCATCTTTATTTGCTTCATATTCCTTATCATTAAGCATACCTATATAACCTAATATATGAGCAACATTAGAAGGATCTACATATTTCCTCTCCGGTTCAACATCAATAAGGACCCCGGGGAATTCATGACTTCTCTCCTCAATCTGAGCCACTGTTTTTATATCTACGTCCTTTGCAATACGAAGTGGGTTAACTGCCGTATAACCTTTTATAAGCATATCATACCTTACGCACATTATTTTATAAGCTTCTTCGTCAGTATACTTCTCATCAATATTAAATTTATTTTCCCTGAAATATTTAAACACATCTTCCGGCGTCTTAAGAAGCTCCATATCTTTATCTTTATTCACAATATCAGACTTCCATCTTTCCAAAGCTTTTTCCGATTTATTCAGGTTGGTGCCATATGCAATAGGATTGTAAGTCAAATATTTAATAAGGCCTGATTCTAATGAATCACCATTGCTTTCAAAAATTCGAGCCAGTTTAAGAATCATTTCGTTTACTTGAGCTTCTTTTAAATTTGTTTTGGCCACATGAACAGTATAACCTATCCTGTTTGTAGCTATCGGTATCCCATTAGTATCTGCTATTATCCCCCTTGAAGCAACAATCTCCCTCTCCTGAAGAAGCCTCTGTTGAGAATTCTGATCATTCTCTTTTCCGTTTATTATCTGAAGGTTTACCAATTGAACCACAATTACAACAAAAACCAGCAAATACATAATCCCAAGCAACACAAATCTCTCATTTGACCTTTGTTCCATAACCTCACCGCCAGTATAAATTTCCCAAGCTTTTTTCTCTTCAATACCTTCTAGAATTTTTGTCATATCCCTCAAACCGAATATGCAGCTTAATAACTATTATAAATATAAATATAGAAATTACACTGTTATAAATTGCTTCCGTTAGAATTATGTTCTTTATCGGATAGACAAACTCCAATGGCCCCCTTAAGAACGTAGAAAAAAAGTAAACCAAATACTCATACACAAAAGTAGATACAAAAGTTAAAAAAACAGCAATAAGAACATTCTCTCTGTACAACCTTTTATTGATTGAACCTATTATAAGCCCTAGGTAAAGGCCCATCAAAGCATAAAATCCAATAACAGTGCCTGAAAGCGCATCCTGCATAAGTCCGCAAAAGAAACCCACTATTGCACCTTCTGTATTGTTTCTTAAAAGAGCTACAATGACAATTAGTACAATAGTTATGTTTGGCTTAACGCCATAAATTTTTATAGAATCACCAAGGGTAGATTGAATTAACACTGTTAAAAAAACAAGGATAGTATAGGCAATTATTTTTAATTTCATTTGTTTTCTTCGCTCATTTCATTATTATTGATATCTTTTTCTTTTAAAATAAATACCTCTTCGAGACG
>CAYXPB010000019.1:0-5037 GCA_964466645.1 uncultured Acetivibrio sp.
CTATTATTGTACATAATTGTCTTATCTGCTCCGCAATCCAAAAGCAGTTTTACAATCTTAGGATTTTCTTCTGTATTATTTGAAACAACTAAAATATGCGCCCAAAACTTGCAAACCGATTGCAAATCGCAACCATTTGCATTACACTATTCACTTAAAAGTCCGCTCTTAAGTTTATTAGCGTATAATTTAGTGCATTTATATCATAGAAATCTTTCTTTCACTAACAAAATTATTATCATTTTACTATTGCAATAATATGTGGCCTCCTGTAATCATATGTGTTTTAGTATCTATCATCTCGCAATCTTTCCAAATCTTTAAATTGTAATAGCGAAATCAAATTCCTATTACTTAAAAACTCAAATATCATTTTCCGGACCAAGCAAAAAGGAAATATGGCAGGCTTTAGCTGAGCAAATTAACAGCGAATATGTTGAAGGAGGCTTTTTTTCAGGAGATAAAGTTGTCGCACATATAAAGGAATGGATTGTCACTATTCTGAATAAGTCTAGCCCAATTTACCTTGATTTTAAAAAACTGTTAGCCTATGCAAAGAAATACTATAGCAAGGAGGTTGTCTGTCAGGTTGCAGAACTAGCTGCCAGTATGTAAAATGAATTAACCTTTAGACTTTAGATAGAGACTCTTTTAAGCACTTATGATTATCCTAATACTAAATGATTTCAAATGCTGTCTACAGTAGTAAAGAATTATGGCAATTAAAAAGTATCTTCAAGCTCAATAATCCCAAGATCAATTAATGCAACAGATAGCAAACTGACCAACTTGTACGTATTATACTTAGAATATCCTATTTCCTGTTTTTCAAACATCTCAAAATTTATATTCCCAATATTATCAATATCAAATATAATTTGTTCCGCCTCTATATACTTCATCATTTCACTTGCTGCTTTTTTGATTGTATCTTCGGTAATTTTGTTATATTGTATCTCAGTATTTTTTCCAGCAACAAATGCCTTCACTTCTTCACCAATAGAGAATTCTATCAGATGAGTATTATCTATAAAGTTGGCAACAACATAGCTTTCTATGCACGGGTAGCTTAATAGTAGCAATCCCCCTCTTAATCCATCTTCATTTTCATACGCATTTTTAAGCTGTGATATCAATTTCTTTATCAACGGTACATCAACATTGGACTTTGGATCACGGTCAAATATGTAGTAGATTGCAGCCTTATCAACTGGGAAATCATACTCTGATATTAATGTTTCAAACACACTATCGAGATAGCAGTTCTCATCGCAGATATCAGAAATGTTGGATTCCTCAGTATTTATAACTGCAATCTTAGAAGTACTTATGTTCCTGCTTCTAAAAAAGTTTGCCTTGTCTCTTCTCTTTTCAACATATTCATAACCTAATACATTACAAAACATACGCCTCAGCAATGTAAACTCAGTTTTTCCACCCTCTACAATGAATAGAACTCTACCAATACTTTTATCCTTATTAATTTTCATAAGCATCCTTATACTTTGGCAAACCGCCAAACACTCCACTCAAATACATCTTTTCAAGATTTTGAGCAACTCTAGGCTGTTCATCTGAAAAACGTTTTATATGGCTACCGTTCTTTCCGTCAAATTCAACTGAATATATTTGATCCGGACGAAGCAACGAAGTTGAAAGCAAATTTGTAGAATGGGAAACAAAAATCATCTGAGATTTCTCAGCTGTATTCATAAAGTATTTAACCATAAGCTCTTCCAGATCATTATGAAAGCCACTAGAGAACTCATCTATCAAAATCATACCGTTATGTTGTGCAACAAACAAGAACGCTGGCAGCAAGTTAAGTAATGTACGATTACCCAGTGATTCTTCACTAAAAGGAATAGGTGTGTTAATCTCTTTACGTTTGAAGAACAGCATCTTTTCCTCATCCTTTTGATACTTAACAACAGCATTCTCTCCTTTAACCTCATTAGCATAGTCTATAGACTGATCAAAGTTGTAATCCTTAAAAAATTGATTAATCTCCTCAGTTCCTTTTTCATCTATATACTTAGTAATCCTGAAATCCTGCTTTCCATATGATAAAACTTTTCTATCAAATGCATTTAAGTAAATGGAGCACTGCAAAAACTCAAACCACTTACGTAAAATATCATTCCTTGCAAACCTGGTATTAAAGTACACAGTTCTCAAAAAAAGCGTCTCTTTGTTAAGATCACTATAATTTTCATTGTCTGTGATGTATGATTTAGCTGTTACACCCATTCTTTCAAGCATCACGTTTTTATCAATATATAGTTTCTCTGAAAGAATAGTTTTCTTAGCATCAAATTCAAAAAAATAGCGAATCTCTTTGCTATCAATCTTAAAGTAATAGTCAAGTGAGAACTCTGGTTTATTTGAAAAAAGACAATTAAAAAGTCCAGAGTTTATTTCCTTTTCCATAAATAAAAGATCGAGCAATAGTCTGATGGCATGTAATGCATTGGATTTACCTGAAGCATTTGCACCAATAAATACAGTCCCTTTAAGTACTCCATTATCAGACACATTGGGAACATCCAATACTTTATAATTAGTTTTCGTAAAATCTATTATCGTCTCATTCTTAAAAGATTTGAAGCTCTTCATTACTAACTTGGATATCATATAATATCACCCTCTCAAGTTCGATTATATCATGTCAGTATATTATATGCAATATTTTTACACACAATTCAGAATCGTTCGTAATATTTTTACGATTGTTCAACACTTTCGTTTCCCAATTTTACAAGCCTCAATTTAAATGGTTTACACTCATCACAAATCCATCAAATTTATATCTCTTTTGAAATTCATCTTTAGTTAACACTACTCGCCCTTCAAGCGGATCACCTATAATATAATTCCCTTTATCACTGCCGAGGTAAACAATAACATGCCCAATATTATTTACATTTACATCAAGAATTGATGGAACAGGAATCTTTGATAAATCCTTCTCATAAAAGCATTCTACTTTCATTCCATTTTTTCTGATACCAATAGGGATTGTTTTTATCTTACCTGATATTCTTGCAAGCAAATTTCTTATTTCAATTAAAATGATTATGCTGCTAATACCTGATTTTGCTCTTCTATTTGTTTTAATTCCAACAATCTTATTTGCATCAGGTATTGCCAAGATAATGATATTGCTCAGCTTTTCAAAAACACCTAATTCAAAAGAGGGATAATTCCTTTATTCCCAGCTCTTTTGGCTATTTCTATAGGTGTTATACTATTATTGTACATATATCATTTTCCGGCCCTTTTTGTCACTTCATTAAAGAATTTCTTCAAATCAGCTTTTGTTTCATCTGATAAATTATGCCACCTTATGCCTTGAATAGCTCCTTCCAAACCACATAAAGTATTAAAGCACGTGTCACCTTCAAACAGATAAAGTTTGGTAAATGCTTCTTTACTTCCTGTTTTCATCAATGTTTCAGCATCATTTATTCCAATTGAAGCAAGTCTTTTCTCACAAGTTACTCCAATGTTTGGCAGCTTGGTCAACTCTCCCACTGATCCCCCTCCTTTAGTATACCTACATGATTTTACCACACCAGACTATCTTTATAATACTAAATCTATTTTAGCTCAACACCGGGATCGGTTTCATATGCTGAACCAATAATACATAATTGATTGAGCACCTCTGAATAGATATCAAAAAGAGCTTTTAACAAATCCATATCTTTTATAACACCTGGAACTAAGAAATACAGTTCATCAACGCCATCAGGGAAGTTTGCCCCAAACCATCCCTCATCATCCTTTACCTCAAGGTGAAATCTTGGCTGAATTTCAATAAGACTTCTTATCCTGGTATTGGAAAACAACTCTTTTAGCTTCCCTTCATCATTTCCTTTAATGACAAAATCCCTGTCAAAATCTTCGAATCCCACTTCAATATCCTGCATTCCTAAGAAAGCTCCAATTTCACTAAATATACCACTTCTGTATATTTTGAATCTGAGCCCATCTTTATTTACATAAGGTGCTCTCAATCTGGTATATGTCGTACTTGATTTACCACTTGATACTGTATATGTATCCATAGTGACAACCCATTCCTTTATATGCGCAACAACTTTATCTTTTGAAAAAAAGCCTCCTTCAACATATTCGCTGTTAATTTGCTCAGCTAAAGCCTGCCATATTTCCTTTTTGCTTGGTCCAAACAATTCGCGAAGAAGTCCCATTCTAATTCCCCCATTCTAGTTTAATGATAAATCATCCCAATAAGCAGTATCTGCCCTTTAAGTCTCTTATTCAAAGGTAATTTATACTCTATAACCTCATTATAGCAAAAACAAGGAGAATTATCAGTATTTCCACTATAAATACCTTCTAATCCCTTGATTTAGACTCAAGGAATCCAATCTATAAGCTTTAAACTAATTTATCAAAAAAATTACGCAAATTTCTAAAATTATTTATTCCCTGCAAGTCTTTTAATAAAACTTCTTTATATCTAATTATAAAGAGAATATGATAAATTAATATCTAAGGCTAATCAGTTTTTTTATGAAAAAAAATAAAGTATGAAAGATTTCTTTGTTTTATTGTGTCTAATGCTTAAAAGGAGGTTAAAAAATGCATCATGTTTCGGTACCGAATCAAAAAACTATACCAGATATGAATAAGCTTGTAAAAGAATATGGAGATTCACTTCTTAGAATGTGTTTTCTTTATCTTAAAGATTTACATATGGCAGAGGATGCAGTACAGGATACATTTTTAAAGGTGTATAAAAGCCACATGAACTTCAAGGGCAATTGTGAAGAAAAAACGTGGATAACGAGGATAGCTATAAATGTTTGTAAGAATTATTTGCGTTCCTCCTGGTGGAAGCGTATTGATGAAGCAGCGGTTTTAGAAAATATTACTGTGGGTAATAGCACCGATACCTTGCAGGATGAGTCACTTCTGATGGAAATTATGAAGCTATCGCCAAAATACAAGGAAGTGATTCTGCTGTTTTACTACCAAGGTATGAAAATCCGCGAAATAGCAGTGGTTTTA
>CAYXPB010000019.1:5047-31843 GCA_964466645.1 uncultured Acetivibrio sp.
AGCAAGAGAAATTTTAAAAAAGAAATTGAAAGGATGGTATTATGACGAATAGAACAATTAAGGAAGCGATTGATACAAGGCTTTCTGATATTAAGATTAACAGTGAGCTTGAAAGCAAAATACTAGATTATTCCAACAAGACAAGAGTAATAAGAAAAAGGCCATCTATTGTAGTTGTTGCTGCGGTCATATTAGTTATGCTATCAGTTAGTGTAATGGCAGCAGCTATTACAAATTTTGATAAGCTTTTATCTATAATTAGCCCGCAGGAGGAACAAAACCTTCAGCCAATAAAACTTTCTTCAGAAGATAATGGGATAAAAATGGAGGTGCTTGCGGCAATGAGCGATAACAATACTACTATTGCATATATCTCAATGCAAGACCTTACTGCCGATAGAGTTGATAAAAGCATTGACCTTTATCATTACAGCATTAGTGAAATGGGTTCGTTTACAAGCGAAGTGATATCGTATGATGCGGCATCGAAGACTGCAATCATAAAATTGCTTGCGAATGGAGGTAACAAACTTGAAGGTAAAATAGTAACTCTTCAAGTGGAATCGTTTTTAAGTAATAAGCAAAGATATAAGTTATTTGACACAGGTATAGATTTGATGAAGGTTATAAGCTCCACTACAACATCGACAATTCCACTTAACATGGATAATGTTAGTGGTGGCGGTGGTGACTTGTTTGAAGAGTTTGAAAAAAGAGGTAAAATTAGCGTTTTAAAAACTGACCAAACAAATATTGCATTACCAAATATAAGTTTTGCACATATATCTAATATTGGATTTGTTAACGGAAAACTTCATGTCCAAACAAAGTGGACAGGTGGAGGAATTGATGATCATGGTACCTTTGTCTTGGCTAATGATTTGGGTTATAAAATATATCCAAGTAACATTTATTTTAGTATTGATAAAAATGGAAAGGCTATATATGGCAGAGATTATATTGAGTATATATTTGAAATGAAAGAAACAGAAATCAATAAATATAAGCTTTTTGCAGATCATTTCACCACCTTTGGACATTATATTGAGGGTAAATGGCAAAACACATTTAAGCTTGAAGCAATGGAAAAAGATAAAGAAGTAGATATTGATATGGACTTTGGCGAATTTAAAGTTAATAAGCTTTCTGTTTCACCAATTGGCGTTACGTTAATAGGTACAGGAAACACAAGTGATACAACTAAGGATATTAGTGTGTTAGTTAAAATGCTAAATGGAAGCGTTTATACCTTAAATTCATCAGTAAGAAATAATGAAAAGGGCAAATTCATATGCAAATTTATTTCTCTTGAACCTATTAAGGTCATGAATGTTAAAGAGGTAAGCATTAACGAAAAAGTTGTTGAGTTAAAATAAGTCTCATTATAAACATTGTATAGTTTTTTTAAATGGCTAAAAGTTCGGGAGGTCTGTCAAAATTTACTAAAATGAACACCTTTTTGATAGACCTTCAATCTTATTTGCATCAGGTATTTTTAAGATAATAAAGCTCAACTTTTCAAAAACACCTAATTCAAAAGAGCGATAATTTCTTTATTCCCAGCTCTTTTAGCTATCTCTAAAGGTGTCATGCTATTATTGTACATAATTGTCTTATCTGCTCCGCAATCCAAAAGCAGTTTTACAATCTTAGGATTTTCTTCTGTATTATTTGAAGCAGCCAATATATGCAGTGCAGTGTGATTTAACGAGTCACGTACATTTACATCTATTCCATTATCAATCAAGAGCTTTACGCAGTCATAATCTCCAAAAGACGCAGCTTGATGTATTGGAGAAAGCCCTGACTGTGTTTGAATGTTTACATCTGCTCCATTCTCAATCAATGACTTCAAAATTTTTCTTCGTTGATCTTTATTATCAAGCATAAATATTGAAAACAGTGCAGTCCTTCCAGAATCATCTTTTTCATTTACATCAAAGGAGAACTCCTCTAGTATATACTCAAGTACGGCTTCGGAACCGGCAAAATGAACAATAGACCTTCCAAAGTTATCTTTTTCATATACATTAAATCCTCTTGTCAACATATACTTAAAAAATTCCAGATTACCAGAAGACGCTGCAAAGTGAACCATTGACTTATTATCTTCTGTTTTTTCCTGCTCCTTATTAGGCATAATAGAGAATAAATAATCATACACCTCTTTCGAACCTGACAGAGCAGCATAATGCAAATAATTGGTCTTATAACCATCAGTATATTCTTCTATTCCGTAACCTACTATACTCTTTACCACGTCTATATTGTTATTGAATTTTAGAGCAAATACCAAAGGATCTTCCCCTTTATTAAGCTCTGTAGTTATGTTGTATCCTTTCTCAATTAGCCTGTCTATCATATTGGGAGATTTCAAAATAGCTAATTCAAGTACATTTCGATATGGTTTTAGGTCTTGTATGTTAGAGTACGCTCTATATACCTGTTTATTAATATCAGCACCTTTAGCAATAAGTAAATCAATCATTTCAATATAGCCTTTATCTACGGCAACAAATAAAGGTAATTCTGAGAATTGGTCCTCATCATTTAAATTAATTCTATTGTCCGAAAGAAGAGAATTCACTTTGCTAATCTCATTTTTCATAACTGCACTTTGTATTTTTTCAGAAATACTTTCCTTACTATTAGTTACAGTTACTATAGTCACAAATACAAAATGCAAAATCAGACAAACGACCGTTAGTATTGCAGAAATTTTTAACCGCCTATCTTTCATTCTCTTTTTTCTCCTTCGCTAATCTATAGTACAATATATATCGTAAGACTATACATTTGCAACCATATTTTCTAATTCCTTTGAAGAAACGGCGTATTTTTTTGGATTGTCTCTATATATATAGACCGGAAGATTTTTGATATCTCTTTCATTAATTACAGGTTCAGGATCAAACCATATGTTTTCACTTGTGAAAAAATAAAACAACCCTGTTGAAGAATCCACCCATTTACAAGTGATTACATAGGGACTCCTTCCGTTTACTCTATATGATCTGTTATAATTAACTCCGGTAATTTCAGCATATACCAATTCGCCGTTTTCCATTAAATATCTGCGATTTTTTATCTTCTTAATCTTAATAAAGATAAACGCAAATCCTATGGCAGCAAATACAAGTCCTATCGAAGGAAAGAAAAAGATAAAAAATGAGAAAGATGATTTGGCTAATATGCGGTTAGGTTGTTCAGGACGATAGTAGATAGATATTTCTTCTCCCTCGTACATGCCGCTGCTGTAATAGTTAAGGCGTCCTTCATATTCCCTGCCGTCAATTGTATATCTTACATAGACAGTATGACGAGTGTCTCCATCAGAATCTCTGTATCTTTCTATTGAACTTATAACTGCCGTAGTTTCTAGTGCATTATTTCTAAAATTTATATTGTATAAAGCTATGGAAATTCCAACTATGAAAAAAGTTAAACCTATACCTGAAAAAATAATTCCGAACAGCCATTCCATCTTTTTAGCATTCATTTTGATATCACCTCAAAATTTATTGTAGTCCTAATTATAAACTACATAGTTAAATTATATCATTTAGAGGCAGCAAAGCCAATATTTTTACTTAATAGCACAGTAGTTGAATCCCTTTATTATCAATATAAACCAAAAATCTTAACGTCTATAAGTTAATACTTTATTCTATCGAAGAAAATCTAAATTCTTTTACAGCTTCATTATAAGATACATCTTCATTATAAGATACATCAATTATGAGAATTTTGAAATAGTAATATCCAGCACCTGGGGCAGGTAATTCATTAGGCATTATCACAAAAAATTTATCATCATCAATTTGTGCCACTGTACTCCAATTATATAGTTTAGGCAATTTGGGATTTTCATCACACCTTGAAAGATATTCATCAGCTGATTTGCCATATTCCTCCTTTTCATAATAATCTTCTCCGAATGATTGCTTCCAAAATTTATTTTTTCAAGTTCTATTTCTAATTGATTTGTTGGCTTCACTCCTGTGTTGATTTCATCGTCAAAAGAGCATATTGCAAGTTGTTTCTTCTTTCTTTTAAAATCGTCTTTAAAGGTATTAACAGCTATGCGTTGTAGTAGCACTCTTGATGCTTTCAATAACTAATACATATAAAATTCAAAAAAGGTAACAGCTTCATCAAACAATTAAATAAAAATCGGCTTTTGCTTCATCCGATAAATTAAAGGTTTGTTCATTATTTAAATAGAAAACGGCTATAAACATGTAATTATTTACAGCTATAGCCCTTCATTTTATCTTACTTTTGTGTCTAATTGCCTATATTAGATTACTTCCTCAATGGTAATATGGCTAGTATCAATATCAGAGCCTTTTGTTAACTCCATCAAATAATCCTTTATTCCTTCCCTGCCTAAATCTCTCAAGTTTTTAAAATTGACGTGCACCGAGCGGTTTCTTCCCATTTCTTTTGCTTTGTACATAGCAAAGTCGCTAACATTTACAAGCTGTTCCAATTTAACCACTTCTATAAATTCCGGCTCTAGTGGTAAATATGTGCATCCAATTGAGCAGGTAACATTTATTTTTTTGCCTTCAGCTAATTGTATAGGGGCTTCTCTGACAATATTCAAAATATTTTTAGAAAACACCTTTAAGCACTCAACTTTTGTTTGGTTAAGTATGATTAAAAACTCTTCTCCACCCCAGCGTATTATATAGTCTTCACTTCTTATATTTTTTTTCAGAGCCCCGGTTATTGCAATCAGCACTTTATCTCCTGCTGCATGACCGTACGTATCATTTACCTTCTTAAAGAAATCAATATCTATCATATATACTCCTATTACATCTGAATCTTTTATTTGTCTTTCAACACATGCTGCTTCTGTTGATTTAGCCAATTCTTCAGGTAAGTTTGATACATAATCATACATGTATCTTCTATTATGAATTTTTGTTAAAGGATCATGTAAAGCCAATTCTTTAAGCTCATTATTTGCATATTCCAATTGAAGGGTTCTTTCCCTAACCTTTTCTTCGAGATTTTCGTAAAGTCGTGCATTCTCGATAGATATTGATATTTGTGATGAGATTATTTTTAATGTTTCGAGTCTCTCCATAGTGAATACATTTCCCATAAGGTTGTTTTCAAGATAGATAATACCTTTTAAATCATTCTGGTATATTATCGGCATACACATAACCGATTTAGTTTTGTTTTTAATAAAATACTCATATTTTTGACAACTCTGATCCTGCTCAGCATCATCTATTACAATGCTTTCTCTCGTTCTTATTACGTGCTCGATTAACTCAGGGCAAAAATCTGTGCTTTCACTAAACGGAATGGATTGCATAACTTGAATCTCTTCAGCTTTTCTGCTTTTCAAAGCCTCTACAAAAAGATTCCTATCCGCCCCCCTCTCCAATAAGAGACATCCTGATTGTGCACCTGCGTTTTCAATAATAGTATGCATAAGCACTTTTAGCAGCTTATCTATCTTTATTTCACTTGATATAGCCTGTGAAGATTTTAGTATAGATCCAACATCAAGAGACACTACCTCAGTAAATTTAGTGTGTGTATGTCTTTGATCTGTGTTTGAAGATTTAAAGTTAAGTTTGCCAATCTCAGGAAAATACCTGAAGTATTTATATTCTAATATTTGTACTTTAGAGAACGCACCCCACTGTGAATATAAGTAATATGCCTCTTTTATATATGCCTTTGCGATAAATTCTTCATTTCTGTCAATCCAGAATTCTCCTATCAGCTCATTAATAAGTGCCTTCATATTTGTAAAATCACCTAGGTTTATGGAGTTCAATGCCTCTTTATATAAGGACATTACCTTTTCAACAGGCTCTTTTTGAATTCTAGCCAACTCTGCACGTACAATGAGATATTTATGCAAAAAGTTCTGAGGGCAGTTATCTGACCACATTTTTAACTTTTCAATACTTTTAACAAGAACTTCAATTATTTCTTCTCTTTCTTTCTCATCTACTTTTTCATATTTTTTTATTAGCGTTAAGGACTTAAACATATAAAAATCCGGCAGCGAATAAAAACCTGTTCCAGCTTGGAAATACTGTTCAGTAAAAGTACTCCACTTATCTGACGCATCTAAATTACCCAGTATATAGTTTACCATCAGACAACAATGTCCAAATACATACAGGAACGTTAAGTCCTGATTCTCGGTAAGTTCTTTAAAAATAAGGCTTTCTTTCTCAAAATCGTATGGTGACTGTAATTGATTAATTGCGAGAATAGTAATTTCAGACATGATTATTATAAACTGGGCTTTTGAGCCTTTTAAAAATTTCAATGTATTCTCGGTTTCAGATCTGCAATCATTCAGGCTATTATTTACATATAGGTTTACAGGTGCCTTAAAGGCAACTGCAAAAGAGGCATGATACAAGTCACCTACCTCCATTCCGGTCTTAAAACACATATCAAAATAGTCTAGGCACTCTTTAAAATGAGCTCTCCAATGAGAAATAAAATTGGCAAATATAAAATAACAACCTGCTTTAAAAGAATCGGCTTTTAACTTTTTTAAGAGCCCAAAGCTAACCGTATTTAATTGATAAGCCGCCTCATAATTACCAAGTACTGAGCCCAACATTATTCCACACTCCAAAAAATTCTTACAAGTTACTTCTGTAACTCCGTAATTTAATGCCATGTCAAATACTGTAACCTGTATCAAAAAACTAAGAGATGGATTATACTGATATGCGGTCGCTTGTAACTGGAAGAACATCTTCATGGTCATAATCTTTTTTCTATCGGTCATAACCGGAAGATTGACCAAATTCTCAATACTGGAGCTGCTTATATATTCAACCATTTTGCCCATGCCTTCACCAAGCTTCCTTTCAATTTCAGAAGCCTCGATTGGTAAATAAACATCCAATAATTCGAGTCCTTTACTAA
Source organism: uncultured Acetivibrio sp. (assembly GCA_964466645.1). Lineage (GTDB taxonomy): Bacteria > Bacillota > Clostridia > Acetivibrionales > Acetivibrionaceae > Acetivibrio. The sequence continues at coordinate 11,972 of CAYXPB010000019.1, forward strand.
CTTCTTCAACTACCAGTTCCTTTTTATCACCTTTAAACTCAATTATCTTTGCCTTTAAGGAATATACACTGGCCTTTTCAATATTGTCGGCAGCTAAATTAAATAAATCCTTACAAAGTTCAATCGCTTCTTCAAAATTCCTGGCTAAATAATTTGATTCAGCTAAATTATAAGACAAGTCAAATAACTTTCCGGGATATTCCTTCCATTCTTCTTCCTTTAATAATGTTTTTCCCACCTTAAAATAATTATTTGCAATTTCATATGCAATATTGCCTTTTGCCTTCTTACCAGCTGAATAGTTCAACTCCATTAGTTCTATACGTTCATCTTTTGTCTCAATTAAATCTTTTGCAACATTCAAATGATTGATTATTTCAAAGATATTATCCTCCAAATTATTTTGGTCTGCATATAAATTAAGCAAAAGCTTTCCTATTTTCCGATGAATCAGTAACTTATCGTCATCGGATATCATTGAATACGCTGCTTGCTGAATTCTGTCATGGCTAAAACGGAACTTAATCTCCATATCGGGCTTTATGGATTCCTCTTTTGGCATATTAAGCAGCCTGTAATTAATATTTAAAGGGACAATCAAGTCCTTATCAATTATTAGCCATAGTGCATCAGAGATATTTTTAATTTCGCCGCATAAATAATAAAGAGCTCTTACGTCAAAAGTATTCCCTATGCAGGAAGCTTTCTTAATAATATCTAACGAAGTGGCAGGAAGCGAGTTTAGAGTTTGTATCATAAACCCAACAACATTGTCACTTATCTCAATTTCACTCATTTCCTCCATATCCCATTTCCAACAATATCCACTTTCTTTAAGCTTAAATACACCTTTTTCGTATAATGAATTCAATAATTGTATGGTGAAAAAGGGATTACCTTTGGTTTTTCTGTACAAACAGCTTGTAAGAGCGCAAGTATCTGAATTATGGCAATTCAATGTATCGGCAACCATCTGGTTTACCGTTTGTTCCGTTAGTGGCTCCAAATATATTTGTTTCAGAAAATCTGAGCCGCCAGGAATGTTTTTCACTTGATTGAGCATTAACATTATGGGATGTCCTTCTGAGATTTCGTTATCTCTATACGCTCCGATAATCAAAAAGTTTTCTACTTTCATGGAAGTAAGAATATAATTTAAGAAATCTGTAGTTGGAAAATCACACCATTGAAGATCATCCAAAAAGATTACTAGAGGATGTTCTTTTCTTGCAAACACCTTTATAAAATTACCAAACACCATCTGGAACCTGTTTTTTTCTTCCACAGGGTTAAGCTTTGGTACTTCAGGCTGTTCGCCTATAATATCTTTCAATTCAGGAATAAAATCCATAACAATTTTTCCGTTAGAGCCTAATGCCTCAATTAATCGGTCTTTCCATACTTCAATATTTTTATTTTCAGAGATTATATTTATTATCAAATCTCTGAAAGCTGAAGCTGAAGCACTATAAGGAATATTGCACTCAAGTCGATTAAATTTACCTGATATAAAGTAACCTCCTTGATTTATTATTACTTTATTCATCTCCCTTATTAAGGTAGTTTTCCCAATGCCAGAAAAACCGGACACCAATAACAGTCTTAATTGAGTCGTTTCCAGATCTTCAAATGTTTTTCTCAAATCTTCAAGCTCTTTTTCTCTTCCATATAGCTTTTGCGAAATCTGAAACCTGTTTAAAAAATCCTTCTGTGCAATTTTAAAGCTAATTAACTTTTCTTCCGATTCTAGATTCTCCAGACAATATAACAAATCATATTTTAAGCCCGATAAACTTTGATATCTATCTTCAGCATTTTTTTCAAGTAATCTTAAGATTATATCTGATATAGCAGGCGGAATTCTGTTGTAAATCACCTTAGGCTCTTTTGGTATTTTGGCTATATGACCGTAGACTATTTCCAGTTCATCTCCATCGAAAGGTAATAATCCTGTAAAAATCTCGTATAGCGTAATACCAAGAGAATAAAAATCCGATCTGTAGTCTATTATCCTATTGACTTTCCCTGTCTGTTCAGGAGAAATATATTGCACGGTCCCCTCTAAAAAAGATGAATTTTGCGGCTTTTCCATTTTAAGATTAGTGGAAATTCCAAAATCTATAATTTTTATTTGTTTTGTTTTCGTGTTAATAATAATGTTAGAAGGATTTATATCTTTATGAATCACCTTTTGCTCGTGAATTTGCATTAAAGCATCAACTATATCAATAGAAATCATCAGTTTTTCTTTTATATCCAATTCATTGGTTTTTAAAACGTCAACTAAAGATTTGCCGCCGAAGTCTTCCATCACAATAGCTAAACCATTATTAAAGTTCTCAAGTTTATATGCTTTTATAATTTTATCGCCAGATAATCTTTCTGTGATAAAATATTCCCTTCTAAAGTTGCCCAGCATTTCCATTGAAGGATATTCTCTGTTTAGGACTTTTATAATAACCTCAGTATTATCAGACTTACTTTTTCCTTTAAAGATTGCTGTATTAAAACTTTTAAAAAGCTGTTCATTAATTTCATATCCTGGTAAATTGATCACAATAAGTTGCCTCCATTATTTTACAAGTCGCAAAATATAATACGAATTTCGGCTAATTACTAAACTTCGATAAGAATACTTTTCATTTGCAGTCACACATTAATTCCTAGATGCTTTTTTTCAACATTTATCATACTATAGATTAGCAAAATTTGCTAATCTATATAATTATATTATTGTTAGTAAGCAAATTCAAGAAATGTATCAATATTAATTTCAGATTCAGAGATTGAATCCATATTTAGCATATAAATAGGATTCGCGAAACAGTATATTTTAGGTATAATTCGACGTCATTAATATAATTTAGGTAATTGCATACCATAGCATAGCCGTAAGAATTCAGAACCTCTATACTTTGTTATAACTTGTTTAGAAGAAAAAAGTTTGCAAAAAAGCAAACTTTTTAAAGGAATTATATTAGTTTCATCGATCTCCTTAAAATAAAATCTAGTTTTCATAATACAGTAAGAATTTATTAGGAATACCGTCATTAAAATTGCTGCTAGCCATGCTTTTAAATAATTGCTCATACGTAACATCAGCATCATTTAACAGGAATACAATCTTCATGTTATTCTCTTCAAATGCTTTCAAATATCTATAGGTAAATTCATAATAATTTTCATCATCTGAGTTATACCTCGTGTAATCTTCTACACCATAAAATAATTCTCCGTCATAGATTATCCTTGTTTCTCATCTTCCATAATTATTTTTATGCTATCGACTCTGGGTTTTGTCAAAAGCAAATAACATATAGAATTGTCCATCTTAACATAGCAAATGCTGTTCCAACCAGAAAAATCATATCCCTTATCATAAATCTCTAAGTCAAGCATTCTATATATTTTCCGGTTCTCAAGATCATATACTATAAGTGCATAACTATGATGAAAAATGACCCCAGCTTTTCTTGTGTTAACTCAAAAGCATCAGCCTTGGTATTAACCTTAGAGTTTTCATGAACCTCAGGAGTAACTCCCGAACTTTTCTGACCCTCAGGACTAACCTCCGGATTTTTCTGAACGGTAAATAAACATCCAACCGATAAGATACAAATAAGTATCACAAAAGGGTTGAACCAGTGTATTGAATTTGCGGTCTGTAATTTCGAACAAAAACCCCAAAACAACATTACCTTAAGCATCTGTACTTTGTATCGTGAAGTTTATTTATATTAATAGTTTTACGAAAAATACCGATTATTTTAATATATAGTAGTATAAATGTATTATAATAAATTTGCTATATTTAAAGGTAGGTATCTAGTATGGTCTGTAATTTTGAACCTACAACAGTATTAAATAAGAAAACCTCACGCCGACTTACTATTGGAGTAATAAAAAGCAACATGTCTGATCAGAGGGATATACTGTTTGTTGAAGGACTGAAACAGTCCGCTGATGAAAATGGTGTAAATTTAATAGTATATCGGGGAGGTATGATTGTTTCTCCAGATGATATTGACCTGCAAGCCATTGCAATTTTTGATTTTGTTGATAAAAACAGATTGGACGGTCTTATTATATGGACTGGAAATATAAGTTGGCATGCAAGTGAAGAATTTACTGAGATGTTTGTAAAAAAATATAATTTCCTTCCAGTTGTAAGCCTTGAAAACAAAATAAACGGTATAACGAGCATTTTGTGGGATAATTACAATGGTATGAAAGAGGCTTTGATACACCTTATAGAGGTTCATAAATACAAAAGAATCGGAGCTTTTGTGGGTAATGAACCTTCAAGTTTATACCAAAGATATAAAGCTTATAATGAAACACTTACCGAATATGGAATCCCCATAGATCCTAAAATTGTAATTGACCATAATTCATTATATAATTATGATAATACAATGCAGTATGCCGTTAATATGGATCGAAGCATTTTTGTTGAACAGGGAATAATAAACAATTTTGAAAAGAGTACCAGCATAATAGAAAATTTGCGAGGGACAGATATCGAGGCTCTGGTATGCTGTAATGATTTGAGTGCAAGAACAGTAAACAGAATTTTGAAAGCCAGAAATCTTCCCTTAATACCTATAATAGGTTTTGATGATGACCCTGAAAGCAGGACAGACAATCCCTCTTTAACAACAGTACGTCCACCAGTCTATGAAATGGGTAAGCGTGCAGTAGAAGTAATAATTGCAAAAATAAAAGGACATAACACTCTGGAAACGGAATATATTCCATGCAAATTAATAGTTCGTCAAAGCTGTGGCTGTCCTTTCCACTCATTGATGAAGGAAGATTTGTATAAGGAAAAATTGAAGCAGTATATAAATCTTCAGGGCTTAGACAATATTAATGCGGATAAATTCGAAGAGTTTTTAAAATGTTTTGTTGCTGTTCCCGATGATATGGATTCCAACTGTTCTGAAAAACTTCTCAAAACATTTTTGGAGGATATTCAGGGAGATGACGGAGTTTTTGCTGATTACCTGAAATACCTGCTGGTTTATACACACGGCAAAAAGTACATAGAACTTTTTCAGGATATAATTATAGTAATGAACTTTTTTATAGATTCCTTTATTGAAAATAACACTTTGGATTATTATAAGGCAAAAAAGCTTATACAGCAAGGAACGGTTCTTATTGCAGATATAAAGGTTCGCTCGGAAATGAGCAAAAGATTAAAACAGACCCAGAGGCATTATGATATTATTACATTTTCACATATAATAGGCAATACATATGATATCAATGAAATTATAGAAAAAACAGCAAATGGTTTAAAATATTTAGGAGTTTCATCCTGCTATCTGTCATTATATGAAAACGGGAACGTTTCAACTGAAAAGGCTCGTCTCTTGATGGCTTATAACGAAAGCAAAAACATAATAATTTCGCAGGAGGCTTGCACTTATGCTTCAAAACTACTTTTGCCGGAAGAGGTACTGCCCTTTGATGAACGATTCCATTATGTTTTAAAGCCTCTGCATTTTAGGAAAAGGAACATAGGATTTGTATTGTTTTCTGATACTCTCGAGGATTACACAGAATATGAACGTCTGACTGAAACAATCAGTAATACCATACACAGCTCTATCCTAGTAGATGAACTGAAAAGCAAGGCTCAGGAATTATTTACAATCAACAGTGAGCTTGAATCGGCATACCATTTACTGAAAGAAAACCAGCAAAAGCTCCTTGTTTCAGAAAAAATGGCGTCATTAGGCCGTATTACTGCGGGAATAGCACATGAAATGAACACACCACTGGCTGCTGTGCGCACATCGCTTAAGGAACTTGGCGATTTTATACACGAGTACAACGAATCAATAGGAAATCTTAGCGTTCTGCCGGAAGACCACAGGTTAATTTCAGCCGATATGATGAGATGCTTAAAATTAGCAACTCAGTCTGCAGAAAAAAGCGTAGGATTTATAAAAGCCATTAACTCTCAGACAACAAATGTAAACGCATCAAATATACAGGTATTTAATGCTGTCCAGGTTATCAAAGAAGCCCTAGCAGTATTGGAATTTGCAATAAGAAAAGGGAATTGCAAGCTTTTTACGAATTTTGATAATTCAATTAAGCTCTATGGGGATCCCAATAAGCTTGTTCAGGTAGCTACAAACCTTGTTATAAATTCTATTGATGCCTGTAAACCTGATGGAGGAACTATATCAATACTAATAGAGAATAATGGAGACGGATTTGCCAGGCTCACTTTTCAGGATACTGGATGTGGAATACCTGAGGAAATAAAATCACGAATTTTTGATCCCATGTTTACTACCAAACCCTTTGGTGAAGGAACAGGATTGGGACTTAGTATAGTTCATGACCTGATAAATGAGTTTAAAGGAAGTATTAATATAGAGAGTAAAAAAGGCTTGACCTCGTTTTTTATATTTTTGCCTATTAAATTGTAATAAATCAGGACTTTAGGTGATTCCAAAAAAATAACTGGTCAATGGGTGTCTCAAAAAATGTTGATTTTAATGCGTTGGAACTATATATTGACTAATGAATTTTTTTGAAACACCTTAGGTGATTTTGAATTTCAACTTTTAAGGTAGGTATTAAACATGAGTCTAAACGGAAAAACTACTAGGGTAATTGATGGAAAAAGCTTACGCCCAACTATCGGAGTCATAAAAAACAATAGAGTAAGTTACAGGGATATGCTTCAAATCGAAGGTCTTAGAACTGCTGCTCAAAAAAACGATGTGAATCTTATCATTTATTCGGGAGGTATGATCAATTTTCCTGGTGAATTGGAATCCACTACAATATATGATTTTGTAGACACTAATAATTTGGATGGTCTTATTATCTGGACAGGAAATATTAACTGGATTTCCAGTCCGGAGGATACAGAAAGCTTTGTGCACAAGTATGATTATCTTCCCGTGGTAAGCCTTGAGACTAAAATTGATGGTGTAACCAGTATTGTATGGGATGATTTTAATGCAATGCGCGAAGCCATGATTCATCTTATAGAGGTGCACAAATTTAGGCGGATAGCTTTTATGCGTGGAACAGCAACACATTTTGGTGTAGAATTAAGATACAAGGCATATCTCCATACGCTCAAAGAATATGGTATTCCTATTGACGAAAGCATTATATTTACTGATGTATTATTTAATAATGATGAGGGTATAATGAAACTTAAGAATTTATGGACGTTGGATATTGATGCCATTGCAGCTTATAATGACATGAATGCAAGGTTTGCAACCTCAACGATGCAAAAGTATAACCTTCCATTTATGCCTATTATAGGATTTGATGACGAGGTCGAGGGAGAAGCGGATAAGCCTTCTTTAACAACTGTTCATCCCCCCTTCTTTGAACTAGGTAGCCGCGGCATGGAAATTCTACTTAAGAAAATAAATGGTGCTCAGGTTCCTGAACTCGAGGTACTGCCATGCAGATTGATTATCCGCCAGTCCTGTGGCTGTAAAGCCAATTCGGTAATGAAAGAGGATGTATTCAGCAAAAAAGTTGCTGTAGAAAAAATTCCGGAAATATTAAATAATATAAGCACTGTTGAATTAGAAAATGTTGTAAGGAACATATTAAATATGCCGAAGCATATAGAAACATCCTGGGTCTATGACTTGCTGTATGAATTTTTAAATGAAGTAAATAGCGATAAAGTTCCAGCCTTTGTAAATCATCTTGAAAAGATTCTCACAAAGAAGTATAATCAGAACTGTAATATGAAAGCATTTGCAGACACGATATTGCTATTATATTATATTACGGATTATTATTTCGAAAATAACAGGGCAGGATATTTAAAGGCACAGACTATTTTAAGACAGGCGACAATTATTATTGCAGACATGCAAATACGTTCAGAATCAAATAAAAGGCTGCTAGGAGACCATAGGTATTTTTGTGTTATTTCATTCAAGCAAATAATCAGTAATGCCGTTGACATGAAGGACCTTATAAACAGAATCATAGCCGGCTTCAAGATAATAGGTGTTTCATCCTGTTATATTTCGTTTTATGAAAGCAATGGCATTTCAACAGATAAAGCACGGCTAACACTGGCATACAGGGAAGAAAAACACGTGGATATAAACCCAGACACTGCAATATTTCCTTCAGTACAACTTCTTCCTGAAGGAATAATTTCATATGAAAATCGTTTTAGTATGATTTTAAAGTCCTTGTATTTTCAAAATAGACAAATAGGATTTGTGTTATTCGAAGATACTCTTAAGGATTCGTCGGAATATGAGCAATTGAGTGAAATTATGAGTACTGCAATTAATGGTGTAATGATCATAGATGATATGGAAAATAAAGCACTAGAACTCAAAGAAATTAATAACGAACTTGAATCTGCATATGGTTCACTAAAAGAAAATCAGCAAAAGCTGCTTGTTTCAGAAAAGATGGCGTCTCTAGGACGTCTTACAGCTGGTATAGCTCATGAAATGAACGCACCTTTAGCTGCGTTGCGCTCGTCTCTGAAAGAACTTGATGAACTTGTTTATGAGTATGATAAATCAATAGAAAATGCCCAGGTCCTTCCTGATGATCACAAATTAATTGCTCAGGATATGATGAAGTTTTTAAAATTTGCCGAACAGGCGGCTGAGAAAAGTGTTGGTTTTATTAGAGGAATTAAGACCCAGACAATAAATATGAATACTTCAAATTCTCAATTATTTAATGTTGCCGATGTTATCTCAGATGCTTTATCAGTATTGGACTTTGCATTGAAAAATGGTAACTGCAAGCTTGTAACAGAATATGATAATTCTATAAGTCTTTATGGTGATCCTAAAAGACTTATACAGGTGATAACAAACCTTGTAATAAATTCTATTGATGCGTGTAAACCTAATGGAGGAACTATATCAATACTAATTGAAAGTGCTGGAGATGGTTTTGCAAAGCTTACAGTACAGGATACCGGATGCGGAATTTCTGAAGAAATCCTACCACGGATATTTGATCCCATGTTTACGACTAAACAGTTTGGAGAAGTTACAGGCTTGGGCTTGAGCATAGCTCATGATATAATAAATGAATCTAAAGGAAGTATTGAAGTAAAAAGCGAAAAAGGATTGACATCATTTGTCGTATACTTGCCAATAAAACAGGAGGAATAGAGTATGGCCAGAATAAACTCCAGAAAAGCTTCAAATGGAAAGAGAATTTTACTTGTAGACGATCAAGAAAACTATAGGATAGCAACTCAAACGTTATTGGGAAGGGAAGGTTATGAAGTTATAACTGCCAGTAATGGTACAGAAGCTATTGAAACGGTGAAACATCAACATTTTGACCTTGTGCTTCTGGATTACTTTATGCCTGGAGGTATGACAGGAGAGGATGTTGTAAAAGAAATTCGTAAATTTAATGAATATATACAGGTTATACTTCAGACAGGCTATTCAGGCGAGCATCCGCCACGAGAAATGATGCGGACTCTTGATATACAAGGGTATCATGATAAATCTGATGGCCCTGAAAAACTTTTGCTGTGGGTAGACGTGGGGTTGAAATCAGCATACACATTACAAATGCTTTATAAGAGTCGGCAAGGCTTACGATATATCCTTGATATAACTCCAGAATTACATAAGATACAGATGATAGAAAATTTAATCCAGGGAATTCTATTACAGATAACAGGATTACTGGGAATAGTAAACTCTTTTTTGGCAGTATTGCCTGAAGAAGATGACGCCGTTGATAGAGTTTCTACATCAGGTGTTTTTCTTGCAATGCTAGAAGACGGAACTAACCTAGAGATTCGTGCAGCCACAGGTAAATTTTCCAACAAAACCACAGTCGAAAGTTGTCTTGAAAATATAAAAGTAATGAAAATCAAGGATGTACTTATAAAAAACGAAGTATATTTCTCTGATAAGTATTCAGTTATACCTTTGGTTGTGGGTGAAGCAATTCTAGGAATTATCTATCTGGAGCAGAATGATATTAAGCCTGAGGATGTTGAACTTGTTAATATCTTTGCCAATCAGGCTGCTGCAGCTTTACAAAATGCATATTTATACTCTACAGCTACAACAGATAAATTAACAGGTGTTTATGTCAGAGGATTCTTTAGCCAACAACTGATGAAAGAGATTCGTTCATGTTTCTATCAAAAAAGCCCGTTAAGTTTAATTTTGCTGGATGTTGATTATTTGAAGCAAATCAATGATACTGCAGGCCATCTTGGAGGTGACCGCGCTCTGTCAATAATAGGTTCAATACTAAAAAATTCTACCCGTCCGACTGATATTATCGGTCGTTATGGCGGAGATGAATTTGCAATTCTTTTGCCAAAAACCCCTTTGGAAAATGTTGGCATTGTTACAAGCAGAATCTATGAGAATTTACAGGAAAAGAAGATAGAAGGTGATTTTGGCAGTATTTCCATTAGCTGCAGCATGGGAGTCTGTGGGTTAAAAATACGGGATGAGGACTTTGCTAATATTCCACAACCAGTCCCACAGTCATATATTGAAGATATTTCAAAACAGTTTATAGATGGGGCAGATAAACTGCTTTATCAAGCCAAAAAGAATGGACGTTCATGTGCAGTTATAGGGGAAAACATTAGTATTTTTAATACGGTGATTCCTGAAAAATAACTGGTCAATTGATGTTTCAAATTGGTTCTAAAGGTGTTTTGATAGGATTGAATGGCAATATGACAAAAACTTATTTATGGGTCAATAATGAAGGTAATAAATTGGTGGCAAGCTTCAATGCATTAACTGGAAAAATAGAAATTGCACATAATTATTTCTAAACACAGAAACTATTTAGTTTTCATCATTAATGCTAGAATTGTTGATTTGTTGTGAATTACTATTTCGCCTTTTTCTAAAGTTGCAATTTCTCCAATAGAAAGTGTGCCCTCAACCCGGAATTTTAATTTATTTTGTATATTTGAAATTTCGTTCTCAAAGCGATCTTCTAAAAACATCGCTCTTGATATGCAATCAAAGAGCATTGGGGTATATTTATCAGAAGCATTCTCCGAACATTGCTCGGCAATTCGCATAGAGGAAGCGAGAAGTGTGTCAGTGTCTCCTTTAAGTATATAGAGTTCACTTCCTTCGGGGATATGTGCAACACATGTAATTCCACCGTCTTCATTTACATTTATAGGATCTCTCACAATAATACTTCCGTTGTCCTTTCGAATCCCAAAGGGATGGTCTTTTGCAAACATAAAAAAATCCGACTCGCATAATGTAATTCTTTCTATATCTTCAATAACAGATTTATATACATCAAATGCATTATAATTATCTAATTGACATAGTGTGTTATCTACTGTTTTTGTAGCAATAAAAGGGCCTTCTAGCCTTTTCCATCCATGTTCTACTGCAAAGCAAGAAGGGGATTTAATGATGCACACATACAGCGCATTTTCATACATTCCTTTGTTGTCAAATATGCATTTTCTATGGGTTAAATCATAGAAACCTGCTCCGCCTCCTATATATGTTACATTATTCCCAACTTTTTGATTAAGAGTGTCTGTCAACTCTTTCATTTGATTTGAAAGCCCATCAATAAGTACAATGGCCGTACAATCCTTAAACGCTTCTGGCTCTGCATCTATATTCATCAAAAACGGGAAAACTAATGAACAATAAACGGGCTGGTGTTTTTGAAGAATAAATCCGGATCTTTTACTTTTATCCCCATCAAGAAGACTTGGATAAATCCCACCAAAGAATGTTATATTTTTGCTATTAAAATAATCGGACATTTCAGGAACGCTTTCCGAAGAGTTGTCACCTACGAGAATCATTAATTGTTCTAAAGGATTAACCTCAAGACTTTCAACATAAGATATAAGTTGTGGCAAGGTTTCAAAATACATATTCAAGCCTCCTATCATTGTTATATAATGAGAAGTGCGGTTTATCAAAGCTTCTTTATGTATAAATATAGTTCATTATTTATTTAATTCTTATGTTAGGTGATCTAAAAAAATAACTGATCAATCGCCATTGCCTTAACTATTGCATATGTTATTTTTTGAAATGACCTTAACTTTAAATCTTCCTAAATTCTATATCGTACAAGATATGTAGGAACTTAACAATAACTTGAGTTTTATACTATTAATGATAAAAAGATGAACATAAAGTGTATTTATTACAAACATTACTGCAGAAAACCCACGGCCTCTTCTATTATTTCTTCCGGGAATCCTATATAGTCTAAAAGTTTTATTGCATTACTCGAAGTTGATGCACCGTCATATATCTTATAGTCAAAAGTAATATCCTTATCTTTTATTTGTTCACGGAAGTGATAGTTCTCGTAGATTTTATCTAGAATCCTTGTAAGCTCAATGTCATGCGAGGCAACAATAGCAATACAATTTTTTTCGCCCAGGTATTTAAAACCTAGATTGCCGTACACCTGGTCAGTTTAGGTGTGCATATCTTACGAAATAGTAGAGAGGGGTGTCTTTTTCGTTCATAAAATAAGTCACTGTACCGTATTTCCTCAATTCACTTATCAAATAGTATTCTGCATCGGTCCCAAAATGATAGAATAGTACGTATACCTTTTGATACTTTACAATAGCATCAATATTTTCCTTAAGGCGCTCTTCATCAAGAGTTGTTATATATTTATAGGGCTCAGACTTGAGGTTCCAGTACTTGCAACCGTAAATCCTTTGATTGGACTCAAAAACCTTCTCCGGAAAATGGGTCAGGCTCTGCTTATACCCTGTAGTGTATTCGTAAATAGGAACTGCATTTGCAAAAATATATAGTTTTTCATCTTCTTCAATTTTGTTGTCAAGATAGTGTATCAAATTTGATGCTTCCTGACCTTCCTTATACATATTGCTAACATCGGTATATTTTAATGAACCGTCATTCAAAGAAATAACCAATATAAATATAACTACTTCAAAAGGCTTCCAACTTAATAAATCCATCAGAACTTCTGCGAAGAACAAAACTCCAAGTATTGTAAACGGCACCAAAAATAATAGCAGTCGGTCTTGCATTGGGTATTGCTTTATACTAGATGCAATTACTGTAAATAAAACTGCAAGTATGCTATAGCCTCCGATATTATTTTTTCTCACAAAGAAAAGTATTGTTCCTCCAATCCACAATATCCATGCAATTGCAGATACATCGTAGAAAATAAAGCTAAGATAATTATTAAGCATGAGATATATCAAATCCCACTGCGATTTTCTTTCAGGGAAAAGTGGAAAATAGAGATGCTTCCAATATTCCATAGACATTCCGTCTATGTTTCCCGAAACTTTAGCAGTGTAAACAAAGTAGCATATACCGAAGCTTATAAGAGCTGTCGCTCCAAAAGCTATAGCACCTATAAAAATTCTAAATATCTCCTTAGCCTTATCTGTATCCCGTGCAAACAGATTAACTATAAATCTAGCTATACAGGCAAAGAAATTGTAGGCTGTAATTGCACCGATAACAAAAATTGTCGGAAACGAAATCCATACTGCCAAAAAGCAAAACAACAAATATCCCCAAAATGGAAGTTTTTTATCTTCATAGAGCTTGTATAGATATAAAGCTGCAACTGTAAAAAAAGCGTCGGACATATAGGGTTTTAACTCTGTTGTATAGTAAACGAGAGGAGAAACCGTAGCAAAAAAAGCTGTTCCTAAAAGTGGTCTTTTAAATCCCGAACTTTTTATAAACAGATAAAAAAGCCTTATTGACAATAAACCAGTCAAAAGCGAATACAATCTTAACACATGTTGTGAACTTCCTAAAACAGAAATAAAACTCTTTACTATTAATAGAAATCCGAGTGGCGCACTTTGAGAATAGTCAAGCGGTTCAAACAGTCCGCTAAACCCTCTTTGAATTATACCACTTGCAAGCATAGCTTCATCATACCAGAGAGTTCTGTCCTGAATATATGAGCCTATCCTGAACAGAATTCCCAAGGCAATAACAATTATATATAATACCTTTGTTATAGTTAAATTTAAAGGTTTTTTTACTTCCATTAAGTTCAGTTCTATTTCTTTTTTCCTTAATACCATCTAGTGCTTCCTTTCTATGTGTAGCATACTTCTTTATTCGTCCTTAGCATCATATTTACCTAACGCAGCCTTTGCTAGAATTTTTAGTAGTGAGGCATTTCCCTTCATAAAACTGATTTTAGTCGGGGTTTTTCCCTGTTTGGGATAACTTCTTCGAACAGGAACTTCAACAGTTTTCATTCCAATTTTCGGTGCTTTGATTGATAGATACGCTAATAGCTCATAGGTATCAAACACATCACGGAAAGGCTGAACCTTTTTATTGGTAAGAAAGCGTCTTGAATAAGCCCGAAATCCGTTCGTTGTATCAGTGTACCTAAAACCTGCTGCTAAAGAAATAATCGGAGCATGAATAAGTTTTACAGCCAAATGCCTCGTAATAGGTGTGTTCTCGGCAATTCCACCTTTCACATAGCGTGACCCCTGAACCATATCATAGCCTTTGTCCAGATGTTCAATAAATAGAGGTATAGATTCTACACTATCTTTTCCATTTCCGTCAATAGTAATAATCCCTTCATAGCCTCGGTTCAATGCCCACCAATAACCCATCCTAAGCTGTGCACTCAATTTGCCGGGACCTTTTTTCACAAGCAGAGAGTTTATCCCCATAGATTTTAGACGTGAACTCTCCGTTGAGCTATCGGATGATCCTCCATCACACAATATAATGTCAATTAGGTTGTCTATACCCAACTTATTTATCTTTTCAAGCTGCCCTATAATCCTGTTACCCTCATTAATAACCGGAATACAGAGACAATACTTATTTTCCTTACCTTTAAATTCAACTTTCTCAAACTCCGGTACCTGTTCTGTCATAAATTTCATTGCTCCCCCGAAAATTATCCTTTAGATAATTTCTAATCTCCAAACACTTGAGCTATATAATTCATTGCTTTTTCTATTTCACTAAAAGAGTCATCTTGTCCTTTTTTCATTTCAATTGATACAAATCCATTGTATAATTTCTCCCTCAAAAGAGATGCCAGTTCTCTATGTTCATCTCTTTGAGAAATGGGCGCTAGGCCGGGTTCACTAATATGAATATGGTTTATATACTCCATATAGTTAGCAATCACTTCGATTTTCTCTCTATTCTCGACAATTGTTCCAAAATCAAGATTGACCTTAAATCCCATAGAGTTAACATCCTTCACTATCTCTACAGCCTCTTTTGTAAAGTTTATAAAATTGGTTCCATATATAGATGGATTGGCCTCAATTGCCATTACGGTACCTTTTTTAGAGGCATATTCCCCAAGCACTCTAAAAAACTCCACTGCGACTTCATAATCCTCTTCTTTAATAAGACAACGATTCTTAGGAGAACCAAAAACCAGGTTTTTACACGAAATTGCTGCAGCAAAATCAATTGCCCCAAATAAATATTGGGTGATTATTCTTTGGTTTTCTACGTTTTCAAATATAACTTCCGTTCTCCCGTAAAGTATTGACTGCATGCTGCAAATTTCAAAATTATAATCGCTTTTAAGTTTTTTTGCAAGTTTTTCCGCCTCGCTTAATCGCTCATAAGGACTATCGGCAAAAAACCTTGTAGGAGCTATTTCAAGACCTTTAAACCCATGCTTCTCCATCAGTTTATATACTTCAATATCTTTAGAAGCATCCCATGCTATATTGGAAATTGAAAGCTTCATTGTGCTTCTCCAATCAATTTTTCTATATCAGAAATAACTTTATCTTTATCAAAAATATACCCTTGCTCTCCCTTATACAATCGATAATGTACCGTGTGCATATCATATCTTACTGGACTACTTAGAAATTCATTTTTAAAATCGTTGCCATAAATGCGTTTATACAATTCCCCGGCGGACACCGGCTCTGTAGCAAGGCATAAAAGACGAACATTATTTTTAATCGCTATTTCAATATGAGCCCAAAGATTATTTAAATTATAAAATTGAAATATACTTCTAGAATCAGTAAAAGAAAGAGCATTAAAACCACAGTTTTTAAAAAACTCTTTCAGACTAAACTTTGTTTCTTCATCAACAGGCTTTAACCCGTAAAACCCATTTTCCTGTTTTGAATAGTATTCACAAATGTTTAAAGGACAAAGCTTTTGGATTTCAAAAAACTTATCTTCTTTCAACATTGAAGGAATAACATTCATCATATCGAAAATAAAGTTTTTCTTTAAATTCTTCCCAAACAACCCCGGAAGTCTCAATATATGATAATCACTGACGTTTTCCATTACCCACTTTTCAAGCATATAACGATGCTTTCCATAGGGATGTAATCCCTCAGTATCTATATAAGTGTTTTCATCTACACTATCGAGCTCTCTATATACATCAACAGTAGATATTAGCACAAGCTTTTTGAATTTCATTCTTTTGATATTATCAACAGCTTGCATCACATGCTTTAAATCCTTTTCCGGTTCATGGTTTGCAAGGAATTTCTCTGCCCTTACACCACAATATATCACAAGATCATGCTGTGTGAAAAAGGCTTCACTTATGTTGCTTGAGTTGTATTGTTTGCTAAAATCTGTTTGTATATTTAAATTTGAGCCCACAAACCCACTATAACCTACTAAAGTTTTATCCACTAAGTTCCCCCTTAGAACAATATTTTACCTGTTAAAATAAATCTTTATTCTAGCAATTCTATTTCACTTGTGGTATAGTTTTACAAAGTAAAACCTAGGAAAAACCTTTCTCAAACAAAAGAATTATAACACTACTATTTGACCTTTTCAACTGATTCAAAGGTATATATTTGTTTGGTATTTTGTAGATTTAAAATAAGAGATACAAACTTTATAACTATTGCAAATAAGGAGAAAAATCCTGTAAAACACACCGATAGGAAAAGCATAGTAGTTGTCCAACCTTCAACAACTCTGTCGTAGGCTAAGTATATAAATACAGTGTAGCAAAAAACTCCGATTGAAAACAACAACATCATTATAGCCATAAATATAGATATCTTAGGGACAATATCGGTGAATATCATAAGATAATTTAAAGCCTGAGATAATCTGGCTTTTGTTTTTAGCTGACCCTCAAGAGCAATGCTTTTATTGGGACTATATTTGTGTATGTATGTTTTGAGCCCTATATTATAATAAACTGCTTTCCTGTAACGAATGGACGTATAGGAATTATTTATTCTATTCACTGCTCTGCGGGATAAAACCCTGAATCTCTCAGTCCACAGCCTTAAACGGTTTTGCGAATATCTTCTAAACAAGCTGTAAAATATCCGTGAATCTAATCGCTCTCTGACGTCAGGGGCCGCCGATACAATGTCGTAGCCCTCCAAAGAATGCTTATATACTTTTATTATTTCTTCAAAATCATAATCTGCCACAGGATTGTCAAATTCAAACACAAAATCACCTATGGAAATATCTACACCAGCTGTTATTGCTGCCTCTGTACCATGATAAAAACTTAAATTCACAATAGTGAAGGAAATAACTTCAAGCTTTGAAGCTGCATGTTTTATCATTTCAACACTTTTGTCTGTTGAAAAATCATTCACAGCAATAATCTCATACTTTTCGAAATTCTCCGAAAGGATAGCTGCAATGCTCTCAATGAATTCACCTATATACCTCTCATGATTTCTCACATATACTATAGCTGAAACAACTTTCTTTTCTTTGCTTGTAAGTTTCATAATCATAATACCTCATCTAAATCATATACTGTACTTATTTTTCCCGACAATACACTGACAAAGGTCGGTTTTTCGGAATACTTTCTTATTACAGTCGGTCTTGAATCATCAATCTCCGATGACAATAGAATTGGCTTCATTGAATAGAGTGACTTATAAAAGCTGAAGTCAAATCGGCTACACATGTACTTTTTAGCAATTCCTGACATGTATGTCCACGAACTTGGTGGTTTGAAATCACAGAAATTGCAATTATTAAGCTCCCTTTCACTACATAGAGGATTATTTTTCTGGCATTCAAAAGCAGGTAAGTTATCATGACAACTTAAATGCGGTGTAAAAGTAACTGAAGTAAGAGAATGAAGACCGGTTTTACCAAAGGGCATTATAGAAAAAAACGGTCCGTCCATTATGGTTATCCCAAGCTCCTTCAAGTTGTCTCCAGGATGGCATAAAATCATTTCACAAAGCTCATATTTGATTTTAAAGGGTTCAAAACCTGCAATTGTGTTAATCTGGTTTGCAGACGCATAAGTAGCGTTTAGAATGTAACCTGTTGATATACTTTCCTGACCATTTATATTTATATGATATTCCTTTGAGCCTTTTTGGATATCTTCAATTTTTACATTGAACCTTAACTCCACCTGTGGAAATTTCTTAATTTCTTCCAAAAGATAATCCCTAAGAATTGCAGAATCATAGGTATATTCTTCAACTTCAAATGCTCCATCACACATTCCTTGATTAAAGAATTCACCCGGTTCAACTTCAACACACTTTATTTGTGCATTTTTGCAAAACTTCTTAAACTGAGCTGCATTTGTCCATGAATACTTTGAAGATGTAGCGTAAATTTTTCTAAAAGATGAATTTATGCAAAAGTCAAACTCTCTATTGAACTTCTGAAAATACTCCGTCACACTGTTAACTGTAGAAAAGGAACGGGGATAATGATAGCCATTGTGAACACGAGCTTGATTTATATAAGTAGCACGTGAAAAAGGTGCGTTTTCACACTCAAGTACAACAACCTTATGACCTTTTCTGCCACAAATCAATGCTCCATATAAACCATATAAACCTGCACCAATTATAACCCTATCGTAATACCTCATTTGCACCCTTCTTACTACAATGCCTTGCATTTGTATTTCATTTAATTTTACAGTACTTTTCTTGTACTACTGTTTTTTAAAAAATGCCCTATATAAAAAGCCTATACTAATATTTTAGCCTTTTTTACAGAATTATTCAAGTAGGAATAAAACCTCCGTGGTGCTAAGACCTTTGCTTTTAAATGTTTTGCTCCAAAAAAATAAACTAGGGACTAAAAGTCCCTAGTTTATTTTTCATGTATTTAATTTATTTTCGCCTTATCTAGAGCAGCAGCAACAGCGTTCTTGATACCTACACTACTGTATGTAGCACCCGATACTGCATCCACATCCGTTGACTGGGTTTTAATCATTTCAGCTATGACAGACGTTGATTTTTCTATAAAAGGTGCATCGTCTCCGTGGGACACAATTTGAATTTCCTCAATTTTTCCACTTTTTATTACCGCAGATACGTTAGTAACACCATCTCTAAATCCTTTTGCAGATCCTTCGTATGTACCATCTTTGTAAATTGGTGAAGCATCCTTTGTACTTGTACTCTCTGACTTGTTATCTTTTATAGGTTCCTCGGAATCACTAACAGGTGCTTTTGTTGCTTCCGGTTCACTTTGTTGACCATCTGATGCAACATTTCCAGACAAAAGCTTTGCCTTATCTAGAGCAGCCGCAACTGCGTCCTTGATACCTACACTACTATATGTAGCACCCGATACTGCATCCACATTCGTTGACTGAGTTTTAATCATTTCACCTATGATAGGCGTTGATTTTTCTATAAAAGGTGCATCGTCTCCGTGGGACACAATTTGAATATCCTCTATTTCTCCATTTTTTATTACCACAGATACGGTAGTAACCCCATCTCTAAATCCTTTTGCAGATCCTTCGTATGTACCATCTTTATATATTAGTGAAGCATCCTTTGTACCTGTACTCTCTGATTCGTGATCTTTTGTAGGTTCCACGGAATCACTAACAGGTACTTTTGTTGCTTCCGGTTCGCTTTGTTGACCATCTGATGCA
>CAYXPB010000020.1:0-5309 GCA_964466645.1 uncultured Acetivibrio sp.
GAATCAGCACAGCAGATATGACAATAACATATGATGCAACTAAGCTTGAGTATGTAAGTGGAGATGCTGGAAGTATAATTACAAATGCAGAAACAAATTATGCAATAAACAAAGAGTCCAATGGTACATTAAAAGTATTATTCCTTGACTATACAATGGAAAAAGAATTTATAAGTGCAGATGGAATATTTGCAAACCTTAAATTCAAAGTTGTAACATCATCGGCTGTTTCAACAAACGTAAGCATAAGCAAAGCAACATTTGGAGATAAGACTCTTAGCAGCATTAGTGCAAAATTAAATGAAGGTAGAATAGACCTAAACGGTGGTGGAACAATTACAACACCAACGCCTATAAAAACAGCAACACCTACAAAGGCACCAACAGCAACGCCTACAAAGGCACCGGTTAGTTCAAACTTGAAAGTTGAGTTCTACAACACAAATACACAAGCACAAAGCAATAGTATTTATCCTAAGTTTAAACTTACAAACACAGGTAGTTCAGCAATTAACCTTGCAGACTTGAAGTTACGTTATTACTTTACAGTTGATGGAGATAAGGCTCAGACATTCTGGTGTGACTGGTCACCTGTTGGAAGTTCTAATGTAACTGGAAAATTCGAAAAGATGACAGCAACAACAGGAGCAGATCAGTACTTAGAAATATCCTTCAATAGTGCAGCAGGTACTCTTGCAGCTAATACATCAATTGAAGTACAAGGTAGATTTGCTAAGACTGATTGGACAAATTACAATCAAGCAGATGACTACTCATTTAACGCAAGTGCTTCAAACTTTGCTTCATGGGATAAGGTAACTGCATACTTGTCAGGTAGCTTGGTATGGGGTAAAGAGCCTAACGGTGGTTCGCCAGCAACACCAACACCCACAAAAACTGCTACACCAACAAAAACTGCTACAAAGACACCTACACCAACAGTTCAAAAGACACCAAACCCTAATGATATGACAGTATCAATTGGAACAGTTCAAGGTGGACCTGGTGACACAGTAACAGTACCTGTTTCAATTGCTAAAATTCCTGCAAGTGGAGTTAGTACAGCAGACATGACAATTGCATATGATGCAAGTAAACTTGATTATATAAGCAGTGAAGCAGGAAGTATTGTTACAGATCCTGAAACAAACTTTGCAATAAACTTAGAGACTGATGGTAAATTAAAAGTATTGTTCCTTGACTATACAATGGATAAAGGATATATCAGTAAAGATGGTGTATTTGTAAACTTGACATTCAAAATCAAATCAAGTGCAGAAGCAGGTACATCAGCATCAGTTGCAGTAGACGGAAAAGCAACATTTGGAGATAATTTATTAGGTCCGATAGCATCAGCCTTAGTTGCTGGTAAGGTAGAAATTATTGATGGATCAGCAATGAAATTAGTTATTGGTAATGTAACTGGAAAAGCTGGTACAGAAGTGGTAGTTCCTGTGTCACTAGAAGGCGTACCAGAAAAAGGTGTAAGTACTGCTGATATGGCAATCTCTTACGATTCAGATATTCTTGAGTATGTAAGTTATGAAGCAGGAAGTATAATTATAAATGCAGAAACAAACTTTGCAATTAATAAGGAAATTGATGGTAAACTTAAAGTATTGTTCCTTGACTATACAATGGAAAAGGAAGCTATAAAAGAAGATGGAGTATTTGCAAACTTGACCTTTAAGATCAAATCATCTGCAGCTAATGATACAGTGGCAGTAATAAGCAAGTTGGGTTCAGCAACATTTGGAGATCAATACTTAAGTAGTTTGAGTGCAGTTATTACAAATGGTTCAGTTAAAGTAGGAGAAGCAACTGTACCTTCAACTTCTACTCCAACAATATCAACACCAACACCATCAACTGGTACATCAACACCTTCAACTAGTACACCAACACCTTCAACGACAAAATTTAGTGTTGTTATAGATAGTGTAGAAGGAAACCCTGGTTCATCAGTTGTGGTTCCTGTAAGACTTTCTAAAGTTGGAAGTATAGGTATTAGCACAGCAGATATGGCAATTGAGTACGATTCAGATAAGCTTGAGTTTATAAGTGGAGAAGCAGGAAGCATAATTGTAAATCCTACAACTAACTTCGCTATAAATAAAGAGTCAGACGGTTTATTGAAAATATTGTTCCTTGACTACACAATGGAAAAGGAAGCTATAAAAGAAGATGGAGTATTTGCGAACCTTAACTTTAATGTTAAGTCAAGTGCACAAGTTGGTTCAAAAGCTGAAGTGGCTATAAGTGGAACACCTACATTTGGTGATAATGAATTAAATTCACTAAATGCAGAGGTTATAAACGGTAATGTAAATGTAGTTAAGAAGCCAAATACAAATGGTTTAAAAGTTACAATAAACACAGTAGAAGCATCAAAAGGTCAGGAAGCAGTTGTTTCATTATCATTGGTAAATGTTCCTGAAACAGGAGTAAGTGCAGCAGACATGACGATTATATATGATGCAGCTAAGCTAGAATATGTAGATGCAGAAGCAGGAAGTATAGTTGCAAATCCTTCAACAAACTTTGATGCAAATAAAGAAGAAGATGGTAAATTAAAGGTGTTGTTCCTCGACTATACAATGACTAGCCAGTATATAAGCAAAGATGGAGTGTTTGCAACATTGACATTCAAAGTGATTGGCGATGAAGGTATGGCAGAAGTAAGTGGTGAAAAGCCGACCTTTGGAGACAGTGAATTGAATTCTATAGAAGTAGTGTTTGAAAATGGTGGAGTTAATATTGGAAGCGCTTCTGAAGGATTTACAGTTTCAGGTTATATTAATCCTGACTTTGTAACTACATCAACATCAGCTCCAATAGTAAAAGAAGGATTCAAAGTAGAAATAGTTGAAGCTAATAAATCAGCTATGACAGATAATGAAGGATACTTTGAAATTGAAGGTATTACTGCTGGAACATACACAGTGAAGATCACTAAAGATAATTATCTTACAAGGGAAGTTGGAAGTGTTACAGTAAGTGATAACAAAGAGTTATCAACATCAGCAGAACCAGTACTCATGTGGGCAGGAGACATGATAATAGGTGATGAGCAAGATGGAGCAATTAACTTAGAAGATATAATGGAAATCTGTAAAGCATTTAATACAGCATCTACTGATTCTAAGTATAAATTGAGTTCAGATTTGAATAGAGATGGTGCTATAAACTTAGAAGATGTAATGATAGTTGCAAAACATTTCAATAAAGTATCTTCAGACTATTAAAAAGGGTTTAACACTTATAAATATGAGGAAGGGTACGAGTGTATCCTTCCTCATATCAAATAAAGGCTTATGTTAAGGTTTTCTAAGTCTTGGAGATACAGTTTGGCAAATCTATAAAGTGTATCCTAAAACAATATAGGTTATACTTCGGAAATTTTATAGAAGGGGAGAGGTATCATCGATGAAGTTTAATAGAAAATTATCTTTCGTGCTAACTCTGATGTTAGTAATATATAGTTTATGTGGTAACTTGGTATACGCAGCTCCAACATCTAGTATCGAAATAGTATTAGATAAGACTATAGCATCTGTGGGAGAGACTGTTACCGCATCAATAAATGTAAAGAACATAGACAACTTTTCAGGATATCATATAAATATGAAATATGATCCAGAAGTTTTACAACCGATTACTTTGGAAGGTGTTCCATATACAGAACTGACAAGACCTGAGGCTGGAACAATTCTTAATAATTCAGATTTCGGGATTAATTCAGTAGCATCAAATAAAGTTGAAGAAGGTATTCTGAATTTTTCAAAGGCATATTTAAATCTTGAAACTTATAGAGAAGATGCAAATCCAGAGAATACAGGAACAGTTGCAGTAGTTAAATTTAAAGTAATAAAGGAAGAAGTTACTACAATTAAATTTGAGGATTCATCTACGCTTCCAAATGCAATAAACGGAACTTATTTGTTTGATTGGGATGGAAATAGAATAGTCTCAGACTATAGCGTTGGACAGGCACAGACTATAAACTTTAATAAAGAAGATTCAAGTTACATAACTATTGATTTTGACAAGAATATTGCTGAAGTAGGAGAAATAATTACAGCAACATTGAAAGTTAATAAAATAGATAATTTTTCGGGGTATCAAGTAAATTTGAAATATGATCCCTCAGTATTGCAAGCGGTAAATCCAATTACTGGAGCCGCATATAAGAACACTACGGCACCTTCAAAAGGTGAACTGGTTATATTGGAAGATTATGGTCCGATAGCAAATACATCGAACAAAATAACTGATGGAACATTAAATTTTTCTAGATCATATATGTATTTGGAAGAATATAGAGAAGCTAATGATCCTGAAGAGTCTGGAACACTAGCAGTTATAGGTTTTAAAGTATTGCAGGAAAAAAACACTTCAGTGTTATTTGAAAATACAAATACTATGCCTAATGCAATAACTGGAACAACACTTTTTGATTGGTTTGGAGATAAGACAAAGCAAGAATACATGGTGATTCAACCAAAAGAAATTAATATCGAAACATCAGCAACACCCACAGCAGCAGTGACAATAGTGCCAACAGTAACACCAATAGTAACAGCAACACCGATACCTACAGAACTTCCAACAGCAGATAGTTATATAACAATGACTTTCGACAAAAATGCAGCAGAAGTAGGAGAAGTTATAACAGCAACAGTAAGAGTAAATAATATATCCAAATTTTCAGGATACCAAGTAAATATTAAATATGATCCGGCAATATTGCAAGCTGTCAATACAGAGACCGGAAAAGTGTATATGAATAGTTCATTACCAACAAGCGCTGAATTACTTGTATCAGAGGATTACAGTCCATTGCCTGCGGCAGCAAGCAATATAGAGGCTGGAATATTAAACTTTTCTAGATCATATATGAATTTAGAGGCATATAGAGAAGGCGGAGTTGCAAAGGAAACAGGTTCAATAGCGGTTGTAGGTTTTAAAGTGCTACAACAAAAAGAAACAGAAGTTATGTTTGAAAAATCAAATACTATGCCTAATGCAATAACTGGAACAATTTTATTTGATTGGTTTGGAGAAAGAATTGCTTCAGGTTATTCTGTAATCCAACCTGAAAATATTAATGGAAAACCAGTAGTAACAGCAACACCAGTAGTAACACCAACAGTAACGGAAACACCAGTGGTAACAGCAACACCAGTGGTAACACCAACAGTAACAGAAACACCAGTAGTAACACAAAAACCAACAGCAACACCAGTGGTAACACCAACAGTAACAGAAACACCAGTAGTAACACAAAAACCAACAGCAACACCAGTGGT
>CAYXPB010000020.1:5409-8984 GCA_964466645.1 uncultured Acetivibrio sp.
CAACAGTAACAGAAACACCAGTAGTAACACAAAAACCAACAGCAACACCAGTGGTGACACCAACAACAACAGAAACACCAGTAGAAACACCAGTAGTAACACCAACAGTTACATCGACTCCAACTGGCGATAGTTTTATTACAATGGATTTTGATAAAACAAATGTTTTTGTGGGTGATGTTATAAAAGCATCAGTTAGAGTAAATGATATAAGCAATTTATCAGGATATCAGGTAAATATAAAATATGATCCGACTGTTTTGAAAGCTGTGGACCCAATAACAAAAACAGCATATACAAATAGTACATTACCTTTAGATGGGGAATTGCTTATTAATAGTGATTATTCAGTATATACTCAAGCTGATAGTAAAATAAGTGAAGGAATTCTTAACTTCAGTAAGGGATATGCCAACTTTAATGACTATAAACTTAATAATGATCCAGAAGAATCAGGTACTATATTAGTTATAGGATTTGAAGTGCTTCAGGCTAAAAATACATTTGTAAAATTTGAAAATACATCAGCTATGCCTAATGGTAACGAAGGAACTATGCTTTTCGACTGGGATGGAGATAGAGTTACTTCAAGTTATTCTATTTTACAACCGCAAGAAATAGCTGTTAGCGAGAGGCCTGCACCTAAGTTTATATATGGTGATGTTGATGGAAATGGGAGTGTACGAATTAATGATGCTGTTCTAATAAGAGATTATGTTCTAGGTAAAATTAATGAATTCCCATATGAGTACGGAATGCTTGCAGCAGATGTTGACGGAAACGGAAGTATAAGAATAAATGACGCAGTGCTAGTAAGAGATTATGTACTAGGAAAGATAATTTTATTTCCCGTTGAAGAGGATGAATAGGGCTAAAATGTAATGTGTTAGTTCACATAAGGTAAAAAGGAAGGAAAACGCATATGGTAAAAAAATGCAGCAAAAGCTTATATGGCTTTAAAAATTTAACATGCTTATTCCTAACAATATGTATTATACTAAGTACTTCTTCATTATCATTTGTACAGGCTGCAGAGCAATTAAAGGTAGACATTGGTAGAGTTAGTGGAGAACCGGGTAGTATCGTGTCTGTACCAGTGAGTTTTAGTAATGTACCAACAACAGGTATTTATACATTGAGTTTAAGCGTGAATTTTGATGAAAGTAAATTGAGTGTAGTTAGTGTAGAGCCGGGGCCTTTAGTGAAAGACCCCAGCGACTTTACATCATTTTACAATAATGAGTTTGGTTTTGCATCAATGGCCTTCGAAGCTCCTCCTGTAGATAAAAGTAGAATGGTTGATAATGACGGAGTATTTGCATTAGTGAAATTTAAGATTCTTGAAACGGACCCGGTTGGGGAAGTTTATAATATCACTACCAATTACTCAAGAACATCATTTTACTCAACAGGAACTGATGAGATAAAAAATGTTTTATATAGTAATGGGTCAATAATGGTTGGTTCAAACTTAAATGTAGAGATTGGAAGTATAAGTGGAAAACCAGGTAGTGTTGTTGATCTTCCGATTAATCTTAATAATGTACCTACCTCAGGAATTTATACACTTAGCTTTTGCGTTAGTTATGATAGTACTAAAATAGGTGTTGTAGGAGTTGAGTCTGGACAATTAATTGAGAATCCAGATGATATGAACTACCATATAGTCAATACAAGCGGAATTGCTACATTGACTTTTGAAGCTCCTGCTGATGAAACGAGAAAGATAAAAAATGACGGAGTAATTGCTATATTAAAAATTCAAATACCTGAAAATGCTGTAGAAGGTGAAATGTTTAAAATAGCTACAGTAGGTACAAGAACATTTTTTTATACAACAGCAGAAAATAAAATAATTGAAATTCCAAATGTTACCTATGCTGATGGTTATATTAATATAGGATCTGAAATGCAGTTAGATGTAGGAAGTACAAAAGCAGAAGCTGGGGCTGTAGTAAGTATTCCTATAGTTTTAAGCAATGTCCCTAATTCTGGTATAAATGCTTTAAGCTTCATGGCTAATTTTGATCCTACAAAAGTTAGTGTTATAGGTGTAAATGCTGGTGAGCTTATTGAAAACAGCGATGATTTTAATACTCATTATGACAATAATGAGTATGGTTTTGCATCAATGACTTTTGAAGCGCCTAGTGGCGGGTCAAGAATGATAGATAATAATGGAATTTTGGCAACCATAAACTTTAAGATTATCGATAATGCTGAAGTTGGAGAAGTTTATGATATTACAACTAACAGTTCGCATACATCTTTCTATTATTCTGCAACCGATGAAATTGAAAATGTCGTTTGTAACAATGGAAAGATTGAAGTCGCAGAAATTGTAAAACCAACAACAGAGCCAACATCAATAGTCACAGCGACAAATACACCAGTAAAGACAGCAACACCAACAGTTACAGTGACAAGTACACCAATAAAGACAGCGACACCAACAGTCACAGTGACAAGTACACCGATAAAGACAGCAGCACCAACAGTCACAGTGACAAGTACACCGATAAAGACAGCAACACCAACAGTCACAGTGACAAGTACACCGATAAAGACAGCGACACCAACAGTTACAGTGACAAGTACACCAATAAAGACAGCAACACCAACAGTTACAGTGACAAGTACGCCAATAAAAACTGCAACGCCAACAGTCACAGTGACAAGTACACCAATAAAGACAGCAACACCAACAGTTGCAGTGACAAATACACCAATAAAAACTGCAACGCCAACAGCAACAGTGACAAGTACACCGATAAAAACAGCAACTCCTAAACCAACAGCTACGTTTTTGCCTATAGATACTTATATGAACGTAAAAGTTGGAAATGTTAGTGGATATAAAGGAAGTAGCATTGATGTACCAGTGTACTTTGAAGAAGTACCAGATGTCGGGATAGATTCTTGTAGTATGTTTATTGTATTTGATGCAACTAAGCTTGAAGTTTCTGGGGTAAAATACGGAGCATTAATTGAAAATGAATCGGATTTTAATTCATTCTACATGAATACCAATAATAATGCGTATGGTTCTGGTTTTGCTTCAATGACTTTTGAAGCTCCAGACAATAGTAGAAGAATATCTCAAGATGGTGTTATTGCTAACATTACATTTAAACTTCAAGATGGTGTTAAATTAGGTGAGGTATATCCCCTTATAATTAAACTAGACAGATCTTTTGTTTATGAAGATAGTGTAAATGAAATAAAGAATATTAAGTATAGCAATGGATCAATAACTGTTGTGTCTATACCTACACCGACGCCAACGGCGACGGTAAGTGTAACACCGACACCAACGGCAACAGTAAGTGTAACACCAACATCAAAGCCAACGGTAAGTGTAACACCAACACCAAAGCCAACAGTGAGTGTAACACCGACACCAAAGCCAACAGTAAGTGTAACACCAACGCCAAAGCCAACAGTGAGTGTAACACCAACGCCAACGGCGACAGTAAGTGTAACACCAACACCAAAGCCAACAGTGAGTGTAACACCAACACCAACGGCGACAGTAAGTGTAACACCAACACCAAAGCCAACAGTGAGTGTAACAC
>CAYXPB010000020.1:9084-30678 GCA_964466645.1 uncultured Acetivibrio sp.
CAAAGCCAACAGTGAGTGTAACACCAACACCAACGGCGACAGTAAGTGTAACACCGACACCAAAGCCAACAGTGAGTGTAACACCAACGCCAACGGCGACAGTAAGTGTAACACCAACACCAAAGCCAACAGTGAGCGTAACACCGACACCAACGGCAACAGTGAGTGTAACACCAACGCCAACGGCGACAGTGAGTGTAACAACAACACCAAAGCCAACAGTGAGTGTAATAGCATCGCCAACTAATAATAGTGGTGGATCAAACGGAGGTGGAGGTTCTGGTGGAGGTGGAGGTTCGAAAAAAACATCGACACCAAAACCAACAGCAACGATAAGTGTAACGCCAACACCTGTACCAACAGTAGTTGAGCCTACTCCTGAAGTTCCTGGTTTGAATGTGCAAAGTCATACTGCTTACTTAAAAGGGTATCCTGATGGATTGTTCTTACCGGAAAATAATATTACAAGAGCAGAGGCTGCTACAATTTTAGCAAAGCTCTCAGGTGCTGATATAACTTATGTAAATGATAAGATAAGTTTCCCTGATGTTAAGGAAACACATTGGGCTTTATGGGCAATCAAATATTCTACTGACAAGGGATACTTTGTAGGATATACCGATGGTACATTTAAACCCGATCAGAGAATTACAAGAGCCGAATTTGCAACGATAGTGTATAAATTCCTTGGCATTAAGGACAAAAATATTAATAACTACAAGTTTGAAGATGTAAAGGGACATTGGGCTCAAGCATATATTGAAAAACTAACGGAACTTAAATATATAAGCGGATATCCTGATGGAACTTTCCAGCCTCAGTCAAGTATTAAACGCTGTGAGAGTGTAGCATTATTAAATAGAGCACTTAAGAGAGGACCATTATACGGAGGCACCCAAATATTCCCAGATGTACCTGGAACACATTGGGCATTCAAAGATATAGCAGAAGGCGCTTTTGATCATAGTTATATTATGGATGGCGACATTGAAAGGCTATATACAAAATAGCGCTTGATGAATTAACATCCTTACCTTGACAAAAGGTAAGGATGTTTTCATGTTTTTTATATGATTTATGCGTTCATAGACAAATCAAGTAAAGAAATATTATAAGGAAAAACTCCCTTGGATTTCACAATAATAACTTATTAATTATTGTTACTTGAAACTAGAATACTTTTAATATATAATAACATTATAAGGAAATATATGATTTGTTTATGGGGAGAATTTTTAAGATTTGAGATAAATCAATTACTTAAAGGGCTGTAATATATTCGTTTTTCTATACTTAGTTTTCGTTTTTTAAAATATCATATCCTATAGATATAGCAAGGGCCTAATTCTGATTTATAGATCCTATCCGAAAATTCTCGTAACTGTATCTTAAAGAATTATACAAACCAAACTTTGAAATTAAGGTAGTATTAAAAAGAAGTTTACTAAAGGAAAGTAAACTATACTGAATTTAACTTAGTTTATTGTTCTTTTATTTTACTTGTTTTCAATAAATGCTACCTCTAATAAAAAATTCAATTTTTACTCTGTAGGAGGAATTTATAATGAAAAAAGCAATAAGCGTAGCTGCCATTTTTCTATTATTGACGACAATGTACTTTCAAGTATCTTCGAAAGTAAGTGCAAGTAGTGATTCGAATATTACAATGGAGCTTAACAAAACAACAGTTGAGTTGGACGACATAATAACCGCTACAATAAAGATAAATAATATACCAAAGTTTTCTGGATATCAAGCTAATATTATGTTTGATCCAGAAGTGTTGCAAGCAGTAAATCCAACATCAGGTATACCTTACAAAAATTCCACAATGCCGTTAGATGGTGAATTACTAGAAAATCCCGATTATCAAAGTTTTGATATGACAACCCATGATATTCAAAAAGGTATACTGAATATAAGTAAATCATATTTAAATATTCAAGACTATAAGAAAAGTGGAATTGATGAGAATACAGGATCGGTGGCTATTATAGGCTTCAAAGTTATAAAATTAAAGGATACTACTATTTCTTTTGAAGATACCGATAAGATGCCTAGTGGAATAAATGGAACTGTAATATTTGATTGGGATGGCAACAGAATGTCTTCTGGATATGAAATAAAGCAACCTGCAAGTATTAAGGCTAAAATTCCTTCAATACCTACAGCAACAAAAACTCCTGTGGTGACACCTACAGCAACAAGAACTCCTGTGGTGACACCTACAGCAACAAAAACTCCTGTGGTAACACCTACAGCAACAAGAACTCCTGTGGTGACACCTACAGCAACAAGAACTCCTGTGGTAACACCTACAACAACAAATAGTTACATATCAATTGATTTCAATAAAGAAACAGCTGTAATAGGAGACACTATAAAAGCTGCCATAAAGATAAATAATATAAACAATTTTAACGGTTATCATGTTAATATAAAATACGATCCAAATGTACTAATGGCTGTAGATCCTAAGACAGGTACAGCTTATAGAAACAGTACGGTTCCTGAGGACGGTAATATACTTAAAAATAATGCTTACAGTCCTTTTAAAGAGGCTTACAATGATGTAAATAACGGTGTTTTGAATTTTAGTAAAGCTTATCTTCAACTTGAAGATTACAGAAAAGGTGGAAATGCAGAAAATAGCGGTATATTAGCTATAGTTGGATTTAAAGTTTTAAAAGAAGGTAATACATCTGTTTATTTTGAAAACTCAAATAGTCTACCGAATGCGATAACAGGCACAATTCTGTTTGACTGGTATGGTAATCGTATAGCAACAGGGTATTCTGTCGTTCAGCCAAATAGCATTAAGGTAATAAAGTCAACAGCGACACCAACGCTAACAGCGACACCAACACCAAAAGCAACAGAAACACCTGCACCAAATGGATTAGAAGTTAGAATTGATTCGGATTATGCTGTATATGGTGAAGAAATAACAGTTCCCGTGAGGTTTAGAAATGTACCATCTAAGGGGATATTTACAGCAGACTTTACTATAACCTATGATGAATATCAGCTTAGATATATAAATGCAACAGCAGGAAACATAGTTATTAATTCATATACAAACTTTGCTGCAAATAAAGAAAAAGATGGAAAAGTAAAACTCCTTTTCTTAGATTATTCAATGAAAAATGAATATATTAGTTCGGATGGAGTCTTTGTAAACCTTAAATTTAAAGTGATAACTTCTAGTCATACCACATCTACAATAAAGGGAACTAATGTGGTATTTGGTGATAAAAACTTAAAAGCAATATCGGCAACTATAAATTACGGAACAATTAGACTAAACTATGCAGCAACAGCTACAAAGACTCCAAGGCCAACGCCAACTAAGACTTATGCAACCAAAACGCCAAAGCCTACGTCTACAAGGATAGTTGAGCCAACAGCTTATATACCAGGAGGAGCAAAAGCAGGAGAGCATAAAGCTTATCTTAGGGGATATACTGATGGTTGTTTCAGACCCAAAAAGGAAATAACAAGAGCAGAGGCGGCAGTTATAGTTGCAAAATTTGCTAAGGCTTCATCAGTATCAAACAATAACAACTTTAGTTTTCCAGATGTAGCTAATAATCATTGGGCAAAAGATTCTATTGAACTTGTCGCAAAGCTTGGATTGTTTAAGGGATATCCTGATGGTAATTTTAGACCTGATGATACAATTAAAAGAGGTGAATTTGCAACTGTTATTTACAAGATGCTTGATCTTAAAGCTAGTAGCAGTTTAAGTAACAATTTTACCGATGTAAACAATCATTGGGCTAAAAATTATATATTAGAACTGGCAAATTTGAAATATATAAACGGTTATTCTGATAAAACTTTTAAGCCAGAAGATAAAATTAAGCGTGATGAATGTGTTGTATTGGTGAACAGGGCATTAAAAAGAGGTCCATTGAATGGAGCAACCTTGAATTTTACTGACGTACCGGAAAACTACTGGGCATATAAAGATATAGCGGAAGGTGCGCTAGACCATAAGTTTTATATAGATTCGAATGGTGAAGAAGTTTTAATAAAGTAACTTATTCCATTTAGGCCATTTCAGAAAATAACTATACGATATTTAAGTTTCAAAACCATTTATGAAACTTAAAAGCATTCAAACAGAGGAACATTATTTTGCAGTGCAAAAAGTGTAAATCGAATTTTTTGAAATGGCGATTGACCAGTTGATTTTTTTGAGTCACATTATATAGACCTGCATAATATACTTCACAACGTCCTTGAAATAATAATTTTAAAAGGGAATTGCGAGGATAACCTTAATGAACACATGCAAGGAGCATATCACTTTGATATGCTCCTTGCTATGAAAAGATAATTCGTAGACTATGAAAAGTGGGTATCGTACGTAAGCGTCAAATATATATCGTATATTGGATTTTCCGCATACTAACCTCTAACCTCTTTTATTTACTAATATTCCGAAATTTTTTCGTGATCTACATAAAAGTCACTATTATCAAAATAATTCGTGGCTAGACTATGTCCAAAGGTTGTATCGATATTTATCCAACGATTCTCTTCGGGTATATATATTTCATTCCAAGCATGGAGTTCATTTCGATAAGGGTTTACAAAGTTTCCTTTTACAACTTTAACCTGAAGATCAACCGATCTACCTAATGCTGCTACAAGTACTGAATAGTCATAACAGACGCCTGTTTTAGTTTTTAAGGTATACAGTGCGCCATATTCATTATCATAGTTTTTGTTTACCTGTCTTAAATACTTATCGTAGTCATATTCAATATTTTCTGCTACCCAATTATAAATAGCTTTTGCTTTGTCTTTAGGAGTTGTGGAGTATTCAGTAATGTTTGTTGCGAGTTCAATTATTTCAATACTATTACTTTCAACATGTTTGGTAGGAACTAGAAATCTATTAACATCGACAGTGTTACTAACTTCAAGGGTAGGTCCGTAAGAATAGGTCCTATCATATTCATGAACAACAACAGAAATCTTGTATTCACCTATGCCATTTATAAGCCATATTTCTTCGTTATACTTTCCATTAACTAGGTCTATATCATACCAATTTGAAATTTCGTCTTTTGAAACAATTACTTTGATTTTGTTTTTTGATGTATTTCCTGTAAGGACAACTTTGCCGTTTACTAAGTAGGGTAGTTCTTCAAGGGCTACACCATTAGATATAAGGGTTCCTGTTTTTGGTGCACTGAAAGCTTGAATATGATTCAAACACAAGGTAGCAACAATGAGTAGTAAAAAGAAGTAACGTAAAGACTTTTTCATATTAATTCCTCCCTTTTTGGTAACTCAGCCATCATAGTAAAAGTACCTTAGACCTGAAGTTTTGCGTCCTCAACTTTCATTGAGTTTGCTATTGTCGAAGGGGTTTTTAAGGTTAAGAAAAAGAGCAAATAAAAAACTCTTATTGGGATTACCAATAAGAGTACCTAAGAGCACTAATCTCTTAAACACTTGGCAACCCGGCTGTCGTAGTCATGCGACCGTAGACCCGTAGCTTTGCGTCTCTATCTTTCGATAGATTTGCCTTTTACAAATTAACGCAATTAAATTATCTATTAAAATTATACCACAAAATTAATATGTTTTCAATGAGTTTAAAGTAATTTAATAAAATTATAAATTGCAAGTTAAAGTGACGGTAAAATTGTGACCAAGACATTGTATAGGTTATTTTTTGAGAAGGTAATCGGTCACTTGTTTTATAGAACAACCTAAAATAAGTAATAAACCGAGATGTTATATGGAATAATAAAATGGATGTACAATCAAAGAAGTAAATCTAAGAAGTAAATCTAAGAAGTAAATCTAAGAAGTACAGTGGAAACGGGGGAATATATCATAGAGACTAATAATTTAACCCATGCTATAGATTTAATAAAAGAGTTTGAGGATATGGAAAAGAATGTGTGTGGCTTGCCAGATGTATTTTCACAAATTTTGAAAGATGAGATTAATGCAAATGATGAGGAAAGGTTATTTAATGGATTTAAAAGAATTATAAAGAAGTATTCTCACAATAAAAAAGAGCTAGAGGCAATAGATGAGATGATTAGAATTTTGTGTGGAGGTGCATCTATAAACGAGATATTACAGGTAACAAGAGATGAATGCTTAGATCCGACATTAGAAACAGGTATTACGTAGATAAGCGCTGTGATAATTAGCTACGCCTATTGTAAATTATATGAAGGAGTAAAGAAATGAAGCATTTGGCCATTTAAAATAACTAATCAATGGGTGTTTCAAAAAAGTTGATTTTATTAGGTTGGAACTATATAGACTAATGATTTTTTGAAACACCTTATATGACTTGGTGGTTATGTTTTTTATCCAAAGCTTTATATTTTTGAGAAACTTATTGTTTAAAATTGTCTCAATGGATATAATAAATACTACTAAGTATTAAATACGAAACAGAGTTGAGGTATGATTATATGGGGAAAATGCATTTAATTGCGACAGCTGCTTTTGGAATAGAAGCAGTTGTTGGTAGGGAACTTGAAAAGCTAGGTTATAGCGATCAGTATATAGAAAACGGAAAAGTAACTTTTTCAGCTGATGAAAGTGCTATATGTAAAACTAACTTATGGCTTAGGACTGCAGATCGTGTATTATTAAAAATGGGAGAGTTTAAAGCTCTATCCTTTGAAGAATTATTTGAAAAGACAAAAGCACTGCCATGGGAACAGTGGATACCTGAGGATGGAGAATTTCCTGTGGACGGCAAGTCAGTAAATTCAAAACTTTTTAGTATTTCTGACTGTCAAGCAATTGTAAAAAAGGCTATAGTTGAGAGGCTTAAGCAAAAATATAAATGTGAGTGGTTTGAAGAAACTGGTCCTCGATATAGAGTTGAAGTAGCATTACTTAAAGATATGGCTACATTAACTATAGATACAAGCGGATCTGGACTTCACAAAAGAGGGTATAGAAAGCTTGTAGGGGGAGCACCACTGAAAGAGACTATGGCTTCTGCTTTAATCCTTGTCAGCAGGTGGAAGAATGACCGGGCTTTGTTTGATCCTTTTTGCGGTTCGGGTACCATTCCAATTGAGGCAGCAATGATTGGGCTAGATATAGCGCCGGGTTTAGACCGGGAGTTTGATGCCGAGAAATGGCCTACTATTCCTAAAGCTCTTTGGGCTGATGCCAGAAAAGAAGCACGTGGCATGATAAAGGTTGATAGAGAGCTTAAGATTCAAGGCACAGACATAAGTGAGGATGCTATAAGCCTCGCAAGATATCACGCAAAGAGGGCAGGTGTAGATAACTATATACATATACAGAGAATGCCTATGTCAGATATCCGTTCAAAAGAAAAGTATGGATTTATAATATGTAATCCTCCATATGGTGAGCGTCTTGGGCAGACGAAGGAGATTGAAAAACTTTATAGGGAAATGGGAACTGTATTTGCTTCACTAGATACTTGGTCCCATTATATTTTGTCATCCCATCAGGAATTTGAGAAACTTTTTGGAAGAAAAGCTAATAAAAAAAGAAAACTATATAACGGTAGAATTCTATGTAACTATTATCAATTTTACGGACCACCGCCGCCAAAGAGAGCAGGGGTTAGAAGTAATGTCATAAAACAGGAAGAAATATAAAAAAGGGTGAGTAGTCAGGTTTGAAAAAACGGCAATTGTGAAGTAATTAAAAAAACAACTAATTAAGGCCATTTCAAAAAATAACCTATACAATATTTTAGGCATAAAGCCCATCACAGAAGCTTAAAAGCTTCCAAACAGAAGAACATTATTTTGCTGCGCAAAAAATGTAAATCAGATTTTTTGAAATGGCGATTGACCAATTTCTTCGAAGTCATCTAAACTTATGATAGGTTTTTCTTGCAAGATCAAATTTGTTTAAACCTATATTTGTTATTTTTTCAAGCATAATTTTATCCTCAACTTTTTTTAACGCCTTTTCCATAACAGCTTGAAAGGTTTTTCCGTCGTGAGGAAAAGTTGTATAGACTGTATAAAAGAAATCGGCATAAACGTCTATATTGTTTAAGCCTTGTTTAAGGTTGTCAGTTATTTTACTTACAACTGTTTCAGCACCTTGCGAGTTTGTAAAGGGCAGTATCACCAATATATCCTTACCCTCATTGAAGATAACGGTATCTGTAGATCTCGAGGCGGCTTTTACTTTTTTGATAGCCATAGAGTATATTTTTTTTATTTGTGATGAAGTCAATACTTCTGTGTTTTCAGAAGTTGCTTTCTTTATGTCTATATGCGTTATAAACACAATTGATAAGTTTTGATTTGACCTTGATGCTATTTTAAATTCCTTTGCAATGTAATCTTCTACTGACATAGTTATAACATTTGCGCTATCTAGATTATATCTAAATTGGTTTTTGAGTTTCAAAGTACTTTTTATAGAATTTTCTAAACGTTTGGTTTGGTAAGGTTTAAGAATAAAATCACTTACATTTAATTTAAGTGCATGACTTTTATATTCAATATTATCGGATTTAGTAATAATGATAATTGGTGTATTTGCAGTAGTAGAATTTTTTCTCAGAGAAGAAATAACTTCAAAGCCTTCTTTCTCAGA
This sequence comes from uncultured Acetivibrio sp., assembly GCA_964466645.1. GTDB lineage: Bacteria > Bacillota > Clostridia > Acetivibrionales > Acetivibrionaceae > Acetivibrio. The sequence goes on from CAYXPB010000020.1 coordinate 17,671, forward strand.
AGGAAAGGAAATATCAATAATTATGAGTGATACTCCGGAAAAGTTCTGAGTATTTTGAATAAACATATTGGTATTTGCTATTTCGATAAATTGGAAATCTCCTATATTATCAAAATTTATTTTAATTTTTTCTCTTTCATATTCTGAAGAGTCTATAAGCAATATTTTTTTGTTCATAAATAATTCCTTATTGTTTATTTTTAATAATAATTATCTAGTTCAAAAACGTGCTACTCTTTTCAAAAAGTTTGTTTTTTGGAAATATTACTTGAGAGTCTAATAAGGCTCTTTTTGAAAACATAGCTACCCTTTTGTTTAGCGCATTACTCTAAATTTAAGTACCCACTGCATATGTACCTATATTCTAGCATAATATTGATATATATTACAGTACTTTTTTTATTATTTCAAATAGTATATTTGCAGCACAAAGAATTTACATTAAAAATTGTGAATTAAATGGTTTTATGTAAATGATGAAGATAAAATCAATAATTTGAGAAGCTGTATACTGTTGTTTAATAGTATCAATATCTAGCCTTTTATAATATTAGACAGATCAATAACATATTTAACATTTTATTATTGTGTGTTAATATATAGTCAGGGATTTGGTAATAATTGACGAGTTTTTGAAGCATATAAATAAACATCGATTACATCTAGCTTTGTGTTTATTTGTAGCATGCTAATCCCTATATACAGTATTGATGTAGTAAGGTAGAAGGGAGATTGTAATGATATTAAAAGTTAAGAAATCAAAAGTAAGTGGTAATGTGAAAATTCCGGGATCAAAATCTCATACAATAAGAGCAATTTTTATGGCTAGTCTTGCTGGTGGTCAATCGACGGTATGTAACCCTCTTATTTCAAGTGATGCGCTTTCGGCGGTTGAGGTATGCAAAGCATTAGGTGCAAAAATAGATTTTCTTGATAATAAGTTTATTGTTAATGGTTTCAACGGAACGCCATCTACTCCTTCAGACATTATAAATGTCGGTAATTCCGGAACTACTTTAAGAATTGGAATATATGCAGCTGCATTAGGTGAGGGATATTCCATTTTTACAGGGGACTACCAAGTCCGTAGAAGGCCTTTAGCTCCACTTATAAATGCAATAAATACTCTTGGAGGAGAGGCTTTTTCAACTAACAATAATGGCATGGCACCGGTTGTGATCAGAGGGAAGCTAAAAGGTGGTAAAACAGAACTTGATTCTGTCACTTCCCAGTTTCTTTCTTCTATTTTAATAAGTTCACCTTTAGTTGAAAATGACACAGAAGTAATAATTACAAGGCTTAATGAAATCCCTTATGTTGAAATAACAACATGGTGGATGGATAAATTGGGAATAAAATATGAGAATCACCAATACAAATCCTTTTATATAAAAGGAAATCAAAGGTATAATCCTTTTGATGTTACTATTCCAGGAGATTTTTCATCTGCAACATTTTTTGCTGTTTTAGCGGCTGTATCAGGTGAAGAATTTGTGTTAGAAAATCTTGAAATAACAGATCCCCAGGGAGATAAAGCTGTTTTTTCTATACTCGAGGATATGGGAGCAAAAGTAACGAGGCAAAAGGACCGTATTATTATTAAGGGTAATGGACTTTGTGGTAGAGAAATAGATATGAATGCTATTCCTGATGCACTGCCAGCTATGGCTGTTGCCGGATGCTTTGCAAAAGGGGAGACAAGGCTCGTAAATGTTCCTCAGGCAAGGTTAAAGGAAACTGACAGGATACATGTTATGTGTGAGCAACTTCAAAAAATGGGAGCGGATATTGAAGAATTAGAAGAGGGGCTTATTATACGTGAAAGTAAACTTAAAGGATGCAGGGTAAACGGCTGTGATGACCATCGTATAGTCATGGCTTTGGCAGTAGCAGGATTAAATAGTGAGGGAGAAACTCTTATCGACTCTGCAGAAGCTATGAATGTGACATTCCCTGAATTTGTAAAATACGTGAGTAATTGTAGTGGAGAAATAGAAATTTATTGATGAATATTAGATGTAAATGTATTATTTTAGTGATTTTTATATTATAATAGTAATATAGGTTATTCAAAAAAATGAGTGGTTAATTGCCATGTGAAACAAATAATTTGTGTTTTTTGCATAGTAAGCATAGTTAGTATGTTTAGAAGCTTTAACTTCTAACTATTAGCTTTGTACTGAAAATATTCAATAGGTTATTTTTAGAAATGGCCTTAGTAAAGGGAGTGTGAAATGAAAGAAAAGATTTCGGTTTTAATTGCAGATGACAATCTAGAATTTGTGGATTTGTTAAAAGAGTATATGGATCAATACGATGATTTGGACGTTGTAGGTATAGCTAAAGATGGAATGCAGGCATTAGATATGATTAAAGCGATAAAGCCTGATGTTGTTGTGCTTGATGTTATTATGCCTAATATTGATGGAATAGGTGTTCTAGAAAAGCTTGAGACTCATCAGATGGAGCGCAAACCAATTTTTATTATGTTATCTGCAATTGGTCAGGATGTGTTTATTCAAAAGGCAGTATCGTTAGGTGCAGAATATTACATAATAAAGCCTTTTGATGTAGAAGTGTTAGTAACTAGAATCAGGCAGTTATACGAGGAAAAGTATCTTTCGGCATTTTCTAGTAGAACAGTAAACAAAAATACTGAGTTTGCGCATGCAGATGCTTTAGATCGTACTTATGATATTGAAGTTGAAGTGACGAATTTGATGCATGATGTTGGAATACCTCCGCATATGGCAGGGTACCAGTATCTTCGTGAGGCCATTGTATTAACGGTTAAAAACTCAAAGATGTTTAGTTCAATAACAAAAAGCTTGTATCCTGCTGTTGCAGAAAAATTTAAAACTACTTCCCAAAAAGTAGAAAGAGCCATAAGAAATGCTATTGAAAGCGCATGGTCTAGAGGAAACCTTGATACTATAGATTCCTTGTTCGGATACACCATAAGTTATACCAAGGGTAAACCTACAAATTCAGAGTGTATCGCTATGATGGCGGACAAGATAAGAATTTCTATGGGAATCAGATAGAAAATATTAAAGTCCTGTCTAGTATTAGACGGGACTTTAATATTTATTAATAATTATTTCTTCTTCTTCTTATTAACAATATCTTTTAGACCTTTACCTGCTTTAAATACAGGAGCTTTTGACGCAGGGATTGTGATCTCTTCCTTAGTCTGTGGGTTTCTTCCCTTTCTAGCAGCCCTTTGCCTTACTTCAAAGGTACCAAAACCAACAAGTACAACCTTTTCGCCTTTTCCAAGAGTTTCTTCAACTGATGCGAGTAAAGCATTTAATGCAGCTTCGCTGTTCTTCTTGTTCAAACCCGATTTAGAAGCAATTGAGTTTACCAATTCTGTTTTGTTCATGTACACAACCTCCTATATTTGGAATTCGACAATATTTTATAATGAATATAAGAGAAAGTCAAGCCATTCCTGATAAAATCATGGTTTAAAGCAACTATTTTTTTATTTTACTATGTTTTTCTTGAAAATTAAGTTCATAATGTGTATAATATTATGCAAAATCATGATATAATTTGAATTTTACTAATATTCATTAAACTTTTATCCAAAAAAGTGATGGGATAACCAGCACTTTTTTGGATAATATCAGGCACTTTCATAGTTGGAATATGTAATTAATTGACTAAAATCGACATAAGAGTTTCGAAAAAATTTACACTTTCTGTAAAGATAAATAATGTTCATATATTTGGAAGCATTTAAGCTTCTGCGATGCGTTTTAGACTAAAAATATTGTATAGGTTTTATTGACTAATGAATTTTCTTGAAACACCTTAAATGTCTTCGTGAGGTACTATTTTTATTTCTATATTAGTAAGCATACACTCTAGTTCATAAAAAAAGTTGTTTTCTTTATGATCATTTGGCGATTCACCCATTACAATATATGAAATTTTTCTTTCTCTTACAAAGGTAACTATAGTTTCAACGATATTATCTGACTTCAATACTGATAAATCAGCACCTACAGATTTAGAAATTCTAAACAGGTAGTCGAGTGCTTCTCCTTCTTTGATGTTGTCTAAGAAGTTCCATGCGTTCTTTGCAACATGTATTACGAATAGCTCACCTTTTAGCTCATCTCTTAAATTGGCAGCTTTTCTAATCAACCTTTCACACGTTTTTTGTTGAGTAACGCATACAAGAATATTTTTAGGAGAATCCAAACTTACAACCCCTTTCATCTATTGAACTGTAAAAAATTAAATATCCAAACAATAAAATCCAAAGGTAATATTAGCATATTTGTTTGGTGTAGTAAAGATCAATAAATTGAGATAAAAGTAATTTATTTTAATTTGTTAACCTTGTATTCAAATTTTCAAAATATTAGTAAGAATTCAAAAACAAATACATTTCAAAGGATTAAACCGTAAGGATAATCTATATGAATAATTATAACAGAATTTTGATCTTCGTGTGTGAACAAATTTTTAATTTTAAAATTAGTTATGTAAAAAGGCACTAATTTTTAGTATAATATTATTGCTATGTTGTTATAAGATGTTATAGGAGATGGAGGTACGCATGAGAACTATTCACATTGATGCAGTAACTGAAGCTGTAGAGGAACTTTGTAAAAGTTCAAATTATTATCTTAATGAAGATATATTAAAGGGCATAAAGAATGCGATTGATACTGAAGAATCTGAAACAGGCAGGGACATATTAAGCAAGCTGATTGAAAATGCCAATATTGCAAAAGAAAAAGGAGTTACAATTTGCCAGGATACCGGTATGACAGTAGTGTTCGCAGAGGTAGGACAGGATGTACATATAACTGGTGGAGGTCTCACCGACGCTATAAATGAAGGCGTAAAAAGAGGATATGAGAAGGGCTACCTCAGAAAGTCCGTTGTTAGAGATCCAATAGAAAGGGTCAATACAAAGGATAATACGCCAGCTGTGATTCATTATAATATTGTAGAAGGTGAAAGAATTAAAATAACAGTTGCACCTAAGGGGTTCGGAAGCGAAAATATGAGCTCATTAAAAATGTTAAAGCCTGCAGAAGGATTGGAAGGGGTTAAAAGATTTGTTATTGATACTGTTGATAATGCTGGACCTAATCCATGTCCTCCTATTATAGTAGGCGTCGGCATAGGAGGTACTATGGAGAAAGCTGCTTTATTGGCTAAAAAAGCCCTTTTAAGGCCAATAGACCAACGGAGTGGTATTGAGTATGTTAAAGAACTTGAAACTCAATTATTGGAGGAAATAAACAAGCTGGGGATAGGTCCGTCGGGGCTTGGAGGAAGAACAACTGCTTTGGCTGTTAATGTTGAAGTATATCCTACACATATAGCAGGTCTTCCAGTTGCTGTGAATATCAATTGCCATGCAACAAGACATGCAGAAGTTGAGTTATAAAGAATATACTGGAGGGATAGAAATTGGTTTACAATCTGGAAACGCCTTTACGTAATGAAGAATTCAAAAAGCTTAGAGCAGGAGATATAGTAAATATAAGTGGAGTTATTTATACTGCTAGAGATGCCGCTCACAAAAGAATGATAGGTATGTTGGAAGAAGGTAAAAGTCTTCCTTTTGATATAAAGGATCAAATCATATATTATGTGGGACCATGTCCAGCAAAACCAGGAGAAGTTATTGGCTCTGCGGGACCAACCACTAGTGGACGTGTAGATGCCTACACTCCTAAATTGATAGAGTTAGGGCTCAGAGGTATGATAGGAAAGGGTTTAAGGGATAATGCTGTTGTTGAAGCAATGAAGAAATATGGTGCTGTATATTTTGGAGCCATTGGAGGTGCAGGAGCATTAATTGCAAAAACAATTGTTCACGAAGAGATAATTGCCTTTCCAGATTTAGGAACAGAAGCTCTAAGAAAGCTTACTGTAAATGAATTCCCTGTAACGGTTATTATTGACAGTTTAGGTAATAATCTTTATGAAACCGGAAAGAAAATGTTTAGGCAAACTAAATAGGTGGTATTAAAAAGAAACTATATACTTTTCATTTTAAAAAATGAGTCGATTTTCTGAAATGAAAAATAGGGTATATTTTTAGTGATAGTTAGTATATAATACCTAGTGGTTTGTAAACTTTAGAAACAATTTAAATATAGGAGGAAAAATTATGGGAAAGATTACATCGGATATGATAATTGCAGAGGTTTTAAGAATTGATAGGGGGACTGCACCTATATTTTTAAATAATGGTATGCACTGTTTGGGCTGTCCGTCTTCATCAGGCGAAAGTATTGAAGATGCATGTGCTGTTCATGGCATAGATACTGGAAAACTTATTAAAGAGCTGAATGAATACTTTGATAAAAAAGAGCAGGAATAATTTGTGGAATTTATTTTATGAGGTCATTAAAAGATAAACTATATATAGTAAAATTAAGTTTTTCAAATGAATTGCAAAGTTTTTGTGAAATTGCTTTCTTAGAAAATAAGACACGAATGATGTGTCTTATTTTTATGTTTTTGTGCGTAGAACTTGAATTTGAGTAAAGCTTGTAAGTTGAGAAAAAAAGAGTGTAATACATAATTTATTTGATTATAGTAAAACCGAACTATATATGCAGAAATAGGTTTAATATGCGGAAAATCAGTTGTGTTGTTATGAATATCTTAGTATAATAATAAAGAAACAAGGTTTTTATTGTATTTGTTTTGTTTTACCGTTATAATTTATATTGTGTTAAAAATAAGGAAATTTGCAGTACCATTAAGAGCTGTTATTTGTGGTCTGACTTCCGGAATAGGGGGAATGGTAGAATGGCTACCAGAGTAGTGATAGGCACACAATGGGGTGATGAGGGAAAGGGAAAGTATATTGATATGCTTGCCAAAACCTCCGATGTGGTCGTACGTTTTTCAGGTGGTAATAATGCAGGTCATACTATAGTGGCAAATGGCGTAAAATACGCGTTGCACCTTATACCGTCAGGAATTCTTCACAGTGGGAAGACTTGCATAATTGGAAATGGGGTAGTTGTGGATCCGGCAGTATTATTAAAGGAAATGAAGGATCTTACTGATAAAGGAATTAATAGCGATAAGCTTTTTATTAGTGACAGGGCGCATGTTATAATGCCATATCACATACTTTTAGATGAGCTCCAAGAGAAGTTTAGAGGAGAAAACTCTATAGGGACGACAAAAAGGGGTATAGGGCCTGCATATGCCGACAAGACAGAAAGATGCGGAATAAGAATGTGTGACCTAATAGATGAAGAGCTTTTTGTACAAAAGGTAAAGGAAAATCTTGCAGTTAAAAATCTTATAATAGAGAAGGTATATGGTGGACAGGCAATCAATGCCGATGAAGTTATTTCAGAATATTTAGAATATGCTAAGAAGTTAAAATCTCATGTTATAGATTCAAACAGCGTAATATTCGACAATATTGAGTCAGGGAAAGACATTTTGTTTGAGGGAGCTCAAGCAACTTTTCTAGATCTCGATTTCGGAACATATCCATATGTTACATCCTCAAATCCAATTGCCGGAGGAGTTTGTACAGGTGCAGGAATAGGACCTGTATATATAGATGAGGTGTATGGCGTGTTAAAGGCATATACTTCGAGGGTTGGAGCCGGACCTTTTCCTACTGAACAGGACAATGAAATAGGTGACACCATAAGAGACCTTGGACATGAGTATGGTACAACAACTGGCAGACCAAGGCGTTGTGGATGGCTTGATCTTGTTATGATAAAATCTGCTTCAAGAGTTAATGGGTTAACAGGACTTGCTATAAACCATGTGGATACAATTGGAAAGCTTCCTAAGATCAAACTTTGTATAGCTTACAAGAAGCACGGTGAGGAGACGAAAGTTTTCCCAGCTAGCTTGAAAGAGCTTGCCAAATGTGAGCCTGTTTATGAAGAGTTTGACGGATGGAATGAGGATATTTCAAATGTTAGAATCTTCAGTGATTTGCCAGAGAATGCAAAGAAGTACTTAAGAAGGATTGAAGAGGTTGTAGGCGTCAAAATTAAGCTAATTGGAGTAGGTAAAGAAAGAGAACAGACAATTGTTGTATAAACAAGCATGATTATAGTGTTAAAAAAAGGGAGCGTTCTGTAATAATTTTATTACATAGTGCATCCCTTTTTGTTTACAAAAAATAAGAGTCTCCGGCTTTGCCTTCGATGAACGAGCTTTGCTTGTTATTGACATCCCGAACAGTAGTGCCAAAAGTTTGCATTATACAAATTTACCACAATTTTACCGTCACTTTAACTTGCAATTTATAATTTATAAAAAAAATTAAAAATATAGTTGACAGAATTACAGGCCTGTTGTATTATATATAATTGTGTGGCGGACGTAAGGTCACAAACACATGGGCTATTAGCTCAGTCGGCTAGAGCACTTGACTTTTAATCAAGGTGTCCCGCGTTCGAGTCGCGGATGGCTCACCAAAACATCTGTAACCATATGGTTACAGATGTTTTTTATTTGTAAAAATAGACACCATGATTTGAAATGGACACCTTGACTTTTTGACACCATGATTTTTTACTCATGAATATTTTAATATTCGGAGGGTTGATTATGATTAAGTCAACAAATCAAAAAACAAGAAAGATTAAAGTAGAAAGTGATTTAGAGGTCAAAATCAAGGAATTTGACTTGCAAAGAATGATGGAAGGTTTTATATTAGAGCAAAATTGCAGAGGTAACTCAAAAGCTACAGTAAAATACTATGAAGGAAACATTTTGCGGTTCATTTCTTATCTTGATGAACAGAAAATAGCTAGTGACACATCAAGCATTACAAAACTAGTAATTCAAAAATACATATTGCATCTTAAGACCTCAAAAAAGTGGGTAAATTCTGAACACATTAAATCTGAAGAGAAAATTGCATCCAAATCTATACAAACATACATTAGGGCTATTAAAGCGTGGATAGCATGGATGGAAGATGAAGGTTATCTAGATAAAAATGTTTCAACAGAAATAAGACTTCCGAAGGCTACAAGGAAGATTATGGAAATTTTAAGCGAAGAGGATATTAATGAAATATTTAAGTATCTTGAAACTAAAAGTGAAAACCATTTTCGGGATATTCTTATTATTATGGTACTTCTAGAATGCGGGTTAAGATTGGAAGAAGCTACTACTTTAAAACTGCAAAATATTAATATAAAGCAAAATACAATGAAGGTTTTAGGGAAAGGTAATAAGGAAAGGATAATAAGTTATGGTGTAAATGTTCAGAAAATGTTTTTCAAATATATAAACCAAGAACGCCCCGAGCCTATTAATAAGAAAGTAGATGGTTTGTTTTTAAAGAGCGATGGTAGTCCAATAACTCAATCAACTATCAAGCAGCTTTTTCGTAGGATAAAAGACAAACTTAAAATGGAGAAGTTTCATCCACATTTATGCAGACATACATATTGCACTATGTACCTTGCAAACGGAGGAGATATTTTCGCCCTTAAGCAATCAACTGGACATGAAAGTTTTGAGATACTTAATAATTATGTTCATTTGGCTAGTGCTATAGTAAATATGAAAACCAAAAGTCTTTCACTTTTAGATGGTATGAAGCTTAAAATATAGGAGGAAAACTTTATAACGAGCAATTGCATTGTATAAGTTATTATTTGCAAAGTTAAAAAATGTTAATTGTTTTAATAAATAAGAGAAGTGCTACAAAGTATTAAATCTCTGAAACACATGTTAACTTTACAATTAAATAATGGGATAGCTGTGTTAAGAGAAGACGTTTGAGGCGTTATGAATTAAATAATATGGGTAGTGTAAAAGGCACTATCTCTTTTTATATCTAAAATCCCTCAAAGTATACCAAAAGTATTTAATAAGTCAATATTATATGATACCATATATATAATAAGTTGTAATATTTAGGAGGGCAGTTAAGCGGTTAAGTGGGGTTTAGTTATAACAAGCTTTGGAAGCTGTTAATTTTTTAATTGCTTCCATTGTCGCATCTACACATATTTGCTTATTTACTACAGCGTCATCTATAGCTTTTGCCTTCAATTTCTCTATAATCTCTCTTTTGCGCTCAATTAATTTCATTTTCCAGTCGTCTGCGCAAGACCATCCGTACACAGTAGCTTTCGCCATTTTAAACTCTTTTGCCACATCGTCAAGCTTTCTTCCATCGCCCAAACTCTAGTAATATATTCAAACGCCATTTCACTTTACTTCTCCATTTTATTCTTTTTTTAGAACATTTTACATTAGCATAAATCTCACTCCACTTTTTTTCAATAAAGCTATTACTATACCTTGTATGCTGCATTTGATAATTTTTGGTTCTTAAGGCTTGATGTTGGGGGTTTTTGGGTTTTTATTTAGATTAAGTTATTATACTATAATGTTTTTTGCAAATTATAACTTTATATGCCTTGATTTTTTAAAATACACCATAATTTTACAAAATACTATTGACAAAATAGTATAATAGTGTAAAAATGGTAATGAATTTTATACATTACGAGATGCATCGAATAAGTGTATATTCAAAATACTAATACGAGGGGTGCTTATATGAACAAAAGAAATATATCAATAATGACTATTTTTATACTTATTATGTTTCTGTTAACTTCTAATGTATTTGCTGTAGATGTTGCATCAGTAGATATAAACAAAGAACAGCCAATAATGATTATTGAATTTAATCAAAATGGAGAAGTTGACCGACTAACAACAACGGAAGACAAACCAACACTTAGTCAAGAAGAGTGTGATAAATTTGTTAAAAGTGTAAACAAGGATAAAAAAATTAATATAAGCAATAATCAATCGAATTCAAAAATGAAAATAACTGGAACAAAAGTTGAATTTTACGGAACTGTATATGTATATAGAAAATCAGACAGAATAAAAGTAACTGCGCAATTATTCCATCACGAAAACCCGTTTGGCCAAGTGACTTACGAAGGAGAAGTTGTAGTAACTGGTGTTAATGGGGATACAAAATGTGAATTTTCTCACGAATTAACTTTAACAAATACAATTGGAAAAACAAAATCTTATGAAAAAATGCTAGATCCTACTTCAGTTGTCGAAAATGTAGATCTAAATGGCGAAATGAGAAGTAAGAAAACTCGTTCAGGTGTTTATGGAAAGGCTACTGTAGTAAATACTGCTGGCGGAAAATATAGTACAATGAAAGCGTTGGAAGGAGAGAGACATCATTGTCCATCAACACAAGCGTTAATTAATACAACTATTATTCCATGGACATCTGGGCCGGCTGTTCGCATGACTATAGACGATCATCAACAAACTGCTAATTGGGGTTCTGCTGGAGCATACGAAAGGCAGATTGAGGAAAATTTAATAAAACAAGGGTGTTTTCTAAAGGCCCAACAGCGAGGAATTGATGACGTTGAAAGAAAATTCCCAGGAAAATATACATTAGGCCTTTATAAAATGCAATATTACACGACTAGTCAACTTGGTTTTTATCAGTAAAATTACTTTTACTTATTGGGACAATTATTTGAAAGTCCCAATAAGTTGTTTTTAATTATTTTTAATAAGGAGCAAGTCAGTATGGATTATTATATAAAAGAATATATTGGAATAGATAAAATAAAAATTGGAATGTCATTAGATGAAATAAAAAAACAGCTATTTAATGAAAAGTATTCCATTTTTGAGGAATCTAACCCTTTGTACCCATATAAAATATGTTGTAATGACTATATGGTTTTTTTGAATTCTTCTAAAGTTTGTAATATGATTGATTTTTACCGCCAAAGTAGTAAAGTTGTTTTTAAAAACAAGAATATAATAGGGGAAAAATACATTGATATAATTAACTTTTTTAAAAGCATAAATGGTAACATTTGTTTTAGCCAAACTGGTTTTATGTCGTTAAAATATGATATATCGGTTTATAAAGAAGCGCATGATTTTGACCCTACTGAAGCAATAATAAGATCCGTTTCTGTCTTTGAAAAAAACGGTTGTAAAAAATTTATTGATTTTTTAGAAAAACAGAAATGTAATTTCGGTTAAATTTCTTAACTAATCGCCCTTTGGGCGAACTTTGAAAATGCAAATTCCTATACTATTTAATTAAGGAGAAAGTAATGAAACCTAAAAATAAAATATTAATTTTAATTTGTTCAATTTCATTTTTAGTATTTCTTGTCTTGGTTTTTAATTTTGTGAATAATTATTTAGTTAGTTCTGATTTTTATATAAATAGGCATAATACTGATACAGATGGTCTAATTATCTCATACAATGCGCAAGGTATATATAGTGACGGCGATGAAGTTATAGATAATGTTAAAAATATGAATGAAGAAACTTACAATAAATATATTGGACCAGCTCAACAAATAAGAGAAATGCGCAAAAATAATCCACCTGATAAAGTGGTTCCTTTGGCAAATAAACAAGACAAAGAAAAGGTAATAGAATGCGCTAAAAAATATTTAAAAGAAGAAGAAGATCAATTAAAGAATAAGGACTTTGAATTTGATAATGAATTTGAAGTTATACTTGATAAAAATAAAGAAGGTTACTTTTATGCATTTTTCTCAATTTATCACAAAACAAGTTATTGCGAAAGAAAAGAATCTGGAGTTATTATGAATGTAAAAAAAAATGAAGATAATACATATGAAGTATTTGATAAATGTATTTATTGGTAGTCTTTTTTCTTAGCCATTTATTCTTCAATGCCACAACTTTTTTAAAAAATGAAAAATTGGTATATGTCTATAAAGTCGGAAATTTATAGCTGTGAGCCTAGAGGATTTCGATTTTTGAGACTATATCATTATATATAGCGTTAATTCTTAAGAATTTTTAAGTTTTTCTTCATTTTTTTACGGGAGGAACTTAGTTTTCTTAATTATGGTTCATAAATAAATTTTGTGCCGGAAACTAACCTGGCAGTGTCAACTGGTAATAATACAAATTTTTTCACCTTGTGTTACCAGCTATATGGAAACTTTATTTTGTAAAATTTCCGAAAGTTTT
>CAYXPB010000021.1:0-30497 GCA_964466645.1 uncultured Acetivibrio sp.
ATTTAGCCAACCTGCCAAGCTCCCCCCTTTAAAGGCAGCTATTCCTGAAACCATCAATTTACCTTCTTTTTGCTCGTTTGCCCGTATATTGTTTATTGTTCCCCCTTTAACATCTAAATACTCAACAGTAGTATAAGCACTTGGGCCGACAGCCTCAAGTCCACTGATGGAAAGCATTTCAATAAACTTTTGCAGTGTAACAGGAAAGGAGGTACCGGTTGTTGAAACTGTGTCTAACAAATTAGTAAGAGTGTTTCCCGCAATTTCCGAATGGGAAGAGTCAATAGTGCTCAGAATATTCTCAGCTTTTCCGGGCGTAAATACGATATGGGAGGAGCCTCGGATTGAGGGTGTTCGGTCATGAAGTTCCATCATAGGCACAAGAATATTTTGGGCTGCATCTTGGCCTATTATTAATACTTTAAAATACCCATAAAAAAAGCTCTTATCCACAATCTGCTGAAGTTTTGATAAAGCTCCAAACAGAGTAGTGTCGGAAGCTGAATGGACAAGTCCTTTTTTACCTGATTTTTGCTCGCTTCCACCGCTTCCGGAAGAACTTGCAGTGGGTATGAATTGCAAAGTCAAAACAATATTTTCTGTATGTTTGTCATAATCTATTCCAATTGCGATAATTTGAGCGAGATCTTCATATTCGACATAATCCCAGCAGCTTGTTAATGTAGTAAACAATAAAGCTGACACAGTTAAGGCCGCAATCAAATTAGTATGCCTGCTACGGCAAAGTGGGAAACAATATTCTCTGAAAGCTCTCATAAAGAAACAAACTCTTTGAGTAAAATTATATAGTATTGTCACAAGCGTTTTTTTTATCATTTAAGAACACATCCCTTTTGCTTTTTCATGACTTTTATGCTGATAGATGCGAGAATAAGTACAGTTATTGAAAAAGGTAAAGTAACAAAACGTCCGAGGAACACTGCAATAAAATATGAACTGCTGTAGGAATTTAAAAATACAGAGGGTATTGCAAGGGCTAAAGCAGCTAATGCCAATTGAAGACGAGTTTTTCTTTCGCCAAATATTTTTTTAAAAGATATCCAACAACAGTACATGGAAATAATTGTTTTTCCAAGAGCGATAAACTGATATGTTCCAATAACAAATATTTCGAGGCCTGTGATTGAAGCACCTAAAGTTATAAGTTTAGCAGAATTTACTCCGCCAAAGGCTATACGTTTTGCCAATTCAGGACTCATCATAGCCATTATTATTAAAATGGCAAGGGAGAATACTACAGCGGATGAAAAGATACCACTTATTACCCATTTTCGGTGTTTGAAGGGATCTGGGATATTTGAAACAATTACCATAAGAAAAAGCAATAAATCAGATGTTGCACCGGTAGTAAAGGCAATTCCTTTTATTACTCCTAAAAGAGGAGTGTCGAAAATAGGATATATATATTTAATATTAATCATATTAGGAAAAGCAAAAACAAAGGTGGCAAAATAATTCAACGAAGCAATAACCGCAAGAATTTCAACAAGTCGACCTATAATGATTATATCACTGCTTACAACGATAAATGTTATTATAATCATGATAGATATTATTACAATAGGGGGGGTATTCTCCAGAACAAATACTTTTAACATTGCTGTGAACATAGTTAATTGTGTTGCTGCTATACATATATTTAATGCAATGAATATAAAACATAATATACAAGTTATGGGTTTACCCATGCTATCTCTGATAGTATCAAAAATAGTACCCTCAGGGTTAAATTTGCCTAAATAAAGAGTCCACAAGGCAAAAGGAATAACTATCAAAATACCTAAAAAAGTAGCAACCCATGCTGATCTATTTGCATCATTGTCTATCCAGGTATGAGTGTAAACAATGTTACCTATTATACCTAAATAGGTGAAGAAGAAAATTTGTTCCCTTGTAAGCTTTACATTTTTAGGCATAGCATATTTTCCTTTCTAGTTCTTTATTATGTTAGATTATTACAAAAGAATAACTGGTCAATCGCCATTACAAAAAATCTGGTTTACAATTTTTGGAGTGCAAAATAATGTTCCTCTGTCTGAAAACTTTTAAGCTTTCATGGCGGGCTTTGTGACTTAATTATTGTAGGGTTTGTTTTTTGAAATGCCCTTATTACTTGTTTTAACAGTATTACTATGAACTAATATACCTAGGCGTTTTTTTGTCTTTGCTAGTGGTGCACGTATTATTGAATCTTTTACAGCTTCCTTATCAAAGGGTATAAGAGGATACATGTAGGGCATTCCAAAAGATCGCATTGATATCAGATGCCAGGTAACAAGAGTTAACCCGTTAATTAATCCGAACATTCCGAAAGTACCGGCCATTAGTATCATAAAATAGTTTATGAGTCTTGCAGGATAAACCATTGTTGTTGTGGAAATTGCATAGGATGAAATGGCGGATACGGCTATTACTATAATGACCGATGCGCTTACATAACCTGATGTAACAGCAGACTGACCGATAACTACTGCTGCAACTGAACCTATAAAATAGCCTACTGAACCTGACAATCGTAGAGAAGCTTCGCGTATAATGCTTATAATCAAAGAAAGCGAAAGTACTTCGATAATTGTCGGCAAAGGAACTCCGTCTCTACCATTTGCAATATTTATAGCAAGTGTTGATGGTACTATAGCTTGATTATACGTCACAAAAGAAACGTATAATGCAGATAAAGATGTAGATAGAAAAAAGGCCAATACTCTAACTAATCTCAAGAAAGATGATAGAAAAAAGTTTTCCGAGTAATCATCCATTGTTTTGAAGTTATCCACAAAAAACAGAGGAGCTACAAGAGCAAAAGGGCTGTTGCTGCATAGAATTGCAGTGTATCCTTCTGTAAGATTTCTTGATACTAAATCAGGACGTTGGGTTTGTCTATATTTAGGAAATATGGACAAAGGTTTTTCGACAATAAGCTCAGCAAGTTCACCTATACCATCAACATTGTCAATATCTATATTCATTAAGCGTTTTCGTATTTCTTCAACAACTTTTATATTGGATATGCCGTCAAGCCAAAGCAGCTTTACTCTTGTGTTAGATAGTCTGCCAATTGAATATTCTTCAAAGTGAAGGTCGGGAGTGGTTAGTCTTCTGCTAATCATGCTGCAGTTAGTTTCGAGGTCTTCAGTGAAGGAATCCATAGAAGCTAGAACAGTAACTTCGTTGTTCGGAACTTCAACAGCTCTGAAATCAACTTTTCTACAACCCACCAAAAAGGCTTCACTCATATCCTCCAAAAAAACAATAGCATGGCCAGTTAGCAAAGCAGATACAACCTGCTTCATTTCAGTGCTTTTTTTTACGTCAGGAATATGAATAAGTTTTGATTGTATTATTACTGACAGTTGGTTTGCATCAATTAGAAGGCCGAATTTGCATTCAATTAGCGGTTTTACAATATAACTGCTAATCATATTCTTGTCTACATTGTTTTGCATGTAAGATATACCCACTTGTGCCTTGCCTTCTAAAATATCGTATTTTGTATGAGTTAATCCGATGCTTTCACCAAATATACTGGTTAAAAATCCGAAATTTTCTTCTATTGTAGTGAAGAGCTTCCGATTTTGAGCTTCGGAGGGACGCACAGGATCAATGTTTATATCAATAGCTTTGCGCTTTTTGTCTGCCTTTTTATCTGTCAGTTTGATTGCCTGTTTTTTATACTTTTTCACTTTAAGACTCCTAGTTTTAATCATTAATTAATAACGGTTTTTCTAGATAGCCTTAGTTTTTGTAAAAGATAAAATATTATTCCAAAATATAAAAAGAATGCTGTCTTCTACTTAAAAGTAGCTTGACAACACTCTTTAAAATAACAGAATTTCTTGGAGTTTCAATATTATTGAACTATCCACCTAATTAATGCCATATCAAATGGGTTAAGCAAATTAGGATGATATGGTATTAGCCTGAAGGTGTAACCGTATTCTCCGCCTTCGAAAAGTTTAACATTTGCAGTATAATTGTAAGTGCCTTCATCATTTTTTCCTTCAAGGCTCATTTCTAATATTTCGGGATTCTCAATGCTGTTATTTTTACCTATTCCCCCATAGTATATTTGGACTTTAACACTTGAAGGATCTAAACCACCGAGATAAACAGTGGCGTTTATTTTGATATTTTCACCGGATATAAAACTCTTTTCTTTAAGTTGATTAGCTGATTTATCAGCTAATATCTGAACCTGAGGCCAGAATTTTTCAACCTGTGATTTCCAATTCGATAGGTCAATAGAGTGTTTATAGTTGCTAGACATAATTTTATCAACTCTATCCATGGAAGTTATATAGTACTTATTTGTATAATCCTGAACCATTCTATGAGTGCTGAATAAACCGGTATTGGTTTTTATCGATTCTTTCATAACAGCTACCCAATTTTCTGGAACGCCCTTTTCATTTCTGTCAAAGAAAAGAGGCAAAATTTGTTTTTCAAGTGTATTATAAATTGATTCACTGTCGGCATTGTCTTGATAGTGCTCATTATCATAGAAGGTGTCATCGCCGATGGACCAACCGTTTTTGCCATTGTATCCTTCACACCACCAACCATCTAATACACTAAAGTTTATAATGCCGTTTATACACACTTTTTGTCCGCTTGTACCACTAGCTTCAAGAGGTCTTCTAGGGTTGTTGAGCCAGATGTCAACTCCTTGCACCATATTTCTTGCAAGAGTCATATTATAATTTTCAACAAGTATAACTTTTCCCACAAATCCTTGCTGTTTTGCAATGTCGTTAATATGCTTGATGATTTCATGAGCAGGGCCATCTGCAGGATGAGCTTTGCCGGCAAAAATTATCTGCATAGGTTTATTTGGGTCATTAAGCAATCTTTGAATTCTCGCTAAATCCCTAAATATCAGGTTGGCTCTTTTATAGGTCGCAAACCTTCGTGCAAAGCCTATTGTAAGAGCATTTGAGTCGAGCAGAGTATCAACTTGCCTGATGCTTTCAATAGATTCACCATTTGCGGTTCTTTGTTGTTTTAGTTTTTCCCTTATAAACCCGATCATTTTAGTCTTTAGAACACAGTGAGTTTTCCAAAGTTCTTCGTCGGGAATTTTATCAACATCGTCCCAAACTCTGTCATCATATAAGTTTTCCTTCCAGTTCTTATCAAGATACTGGTCGTATAAGAACTTTATACTTGGTGATAACCAGGTTAGTGTATGAATACCATTTGTAATGTGACCGATGGGCACTTCATCCTCTGGAATGCCAGGCCATACATTTTTGAAAATATTCCGGGATACTGCACCGTGAAGTTCACTAACTCCATTTTTCTGCCCTGCAAGAGTTAATGCAAGAACAGTCATATTAAAGTTCTGATGATCACCAATCTTTAAGCCGAGGTCAAGGAATTCATGTCGGCTTATTCCTAAAGATGGCCAATAATTACCAAAATATCTGTCTATCATTTCAAGAGGAAATACATCATTTCCTGCAGGGACAGGTGTATGGGTTGTAAATATAAGGGAAGATGACACGACTTCCTTTGCATGGTTAAAGGGCAGTTTTTTATCTTGTACTAGCTTTCTTATCAATTCAAGGCCTAAGAAAGACGAATGTCCTTCATTCATATGGAACACATTAGCTTTTATTTTTAAAGCATCAAGTATTCTCGCTCCACCTATACCAAGAAAGATTTCCTGCTGAATTCTTGTTTCCTGATTTCCGCCGTATAATCTAGCAGTCAGACCTCTATCATGAGGGCTGTTTTGTTCAACATCAGTGTCAATTAAGTACAGATTAACACGTCCGACTTTAACTTGCCAAACTTTAGCGTGCACAACTCTACCGGGAAGTTCTACACTTATCTGGACTTGTTCTCCTTTTTGATTTAGAGCAGGTTTTACTGGAAGATTGGAAATATTCAAATCGTTAAATATAGTTTCCTGCCAACCTTCACTGTTTATATGCTGACTGAAGTAGCCCTGCTTATAGAAGAGTCCGATGGCAGTGAACGGTATCCCAAGGTCGCTTGCAGACTTACAATGATCTCCAGACAACACACCAAGTCCGCCCGAGTATACAGGTAAAACTTCATTAAGACCGTACTCAGCGGAGAAATATGCGACCATATGATCTTTCTTATCGGGATGAGTTCTCGAAAACCAAGTATTGGTTTCTTCCATGTATGAGTCATAGCTCTTTACAACATTTCTAAACCTCTCCATGTAACCCGGATCGTTTACCTTGTCTTCAAGTTTTTTCTGACTTACTTCCTTCAAAAATCTAACGGGATTTTTCTCAAGCTTTTCCCAGAGGGCAAGGTCAATTTCTCTATATAAGTCAATTGCATCCGAGTTCCATGACCACCATAGATTATAAGCAATGTCCTTTAGTTTAGATAATTTCTCCGGTATTACTGCTGTTACACTTATTTTTCCAAATAGATACATAAGCACCCTCCATTTGATTATATGCTATATTATTATCCTTTTTTTAATAATAAATAACATAAATATTTTATTACGTTCTTACTGAAAAAAATGCAATATATTTTTTATTACATGAATCTCGAATTACTAAAAAAGCATTTGAGGCTTATTGCATAAGGTTACTTTAAATGTACTAAGGAGAAGGAACTGTAAAAGTAGATAAATTTTTAATACGCTATTTAAAATAAGAAAGGCGAATTATTTATTTATCTTTACATTTTGCCATCTCTATTATAAACAATTGTAACTTAATAAATAGATAAACATTATTTTGCAACATTCGAACTTCTTAATGTAAAATGCTAATTGAGTTCAATATAATACTAAAAAGCAAATAATAAGTAGAGTAAAATATTACAAAAAAACGTTAATAAAAATTTTTGGATAAGATTACCTAGACTCTTATCAAAAATAATATCACAAAACTTATATATTTGGTAGTGGTTTTTATAAAAAATTTATAAAATTCATATTTCTTGTTATATAGTATGACTTTGTACCCCAATAAAAAGCGTGTCTAAAGTAAAATTACTTATTTGTAAGCCTACAATAAAAAAATAATATTGAATACCGTTCCTTATTTAATAAAAATATAATACCTATAGTTGGCAATAAACTTGAAACTTATACATTTTCCACAATATTTTTATTGTCTTCTAAAATGAAAGCGACAAAAGCAAGGAATTTATAGTCGAGGGGTTTTTATTTAGAAAATTATAAATGAAAATATTGTTATACTAATATTTTGTGTTTTGTTAAAAATAAGACTATGATGAAAAGATTTATTATTTATGGATTTGTAGGATGGAGTATAGAAATATTTTGGACAGGAATGCATTCGTTGATAACGGGTAATCTGACGCTGCAAGGATATACAAACCTCTGGATGTTCTTAATATATGGTTGTGCTGTGTTTCTAGAACCTATTCACGATATACTAAGTAATTGGAGGTGGATGGTTAGAGGATTGTTATGGGTCGTGATTATATGGGGTATAGAATACACAAGCGGCTTGATTTTGTTTAATATTGTAGGCATCTATCCTTGGTATTACTCAGGTCCGTTTGCAATTGACAATCTCGTAAGAATTGATTTTGCTCCGGCGTGGTTTGTTGCAGGATTACTATTTGAGCGTTTGCATAAAGCCTTAGATGTTATGGAAATAATTTGATATCTCCCTTAGATTCTGCTAAGAGAATAAGAAAAGTTATGGGTGAAGCGAATTTTCTTGAGGGGAATAATGTATTGAAGTTTTAAAAAATTCCAGCTATAATTGTTTTATACCCATACGGAGTATAGGAGGAGTTATTGTGGGAAACAATATTTCAGATAAAGAGAGCAAAGATTCGAAAGATGATATTATTAAAAGGCTAAAAAGAATCGAAGGGCAGATAAAAGGAATACAAAAAATGGTTGATGAGGAAAAACAGTGCGTTGATATTCTCACTCAGGTGGCAGCGGCAAGAGCTGCGATAAACAAAGTTGGGGGGATAATTCTTCAAAGATATTCAAAAACTTGCCTAAAAAATGCTTTAAAGGATGGTAGCGAAGAACTTGCTTTTGATGAACTGCTAGATACAGTACAAAAATTTTTGAGATTTGTAGATTAATGTTTTCTAAATATGAATATGGGTAAATATAAAGAAAAGGTCTTAGGTTATTTTTTGAAAGGGCCTTAAGCAAATGTATTAAAAATAATACCTAGGTAGGAGGATTAATTATGGCAAATGAAAATGTAATGGTTATTAGTAAGGATAATTTTGAAGAGGAAGTGCTGAAGTCTGACAAGACAGTTTTAGTGGATTTTTGGGCACCTTGGTGTGGGCCTTGCAGGGCAGTAGGTCCAATAGTTGATGAGTTGGCAGGCGAATATGCAGGAAAAGCTAAAGTATCAAAGTTGAACGTAGATGATGAAGGTGAGATTGCTGCTAAGTTTAGAGTGATGAGTATTCCTACAATTATGATATTTAAAGATGGTGAAGTAGTTGAAAAAGTTATTGGAGCAAGATCTAAATCTGAACTGGCATCTTTAATCAACAAACATATATAGAAGCTCAAATAATAAGTTCTACATTGTACTTAAAAGATTATAAATAATTTGGGAAATAAAACTGCTTACGGTTACAAAAAATTAAAACCGCATTGCAGTTTTATTATTATAAGGGATATTATTTTGCTGTACAAAAAAATGTAAATCGGATTTTTTGAAATGGTGATTGACCAGTTAGTTTTTTGGAATCACCTTTAACAAATATTCTGTATTTTTTTTATAAGAAAGAAGGAATTTGAAAAGTAGTATTGAATATATTAATGTAAACAAGATAAATAACTATGTTTTTATAAATAGGAGGAACCAAAATGGCAGGAGAAAAAAGATTTGGAACGTCTCTTTTTGGTTTTAAGCAGTCAGATGTTAATTCTTATATTGAAAAGATACTCAGAGAATTTGATGATAAACTTAAGGAGAAAGAGAACGAAATAGCAGACTTAAAAAACCAATGCAGAGAATTTCGCATTAAGTATGAGGATATTGCAAGAAAGACAGATCAAGTTGGGGAAGATAGGGCAAAGATTGCCGATGTTTTGATTAAAGCCCAGGAAAAAGCTGAGACAATATTAGATGAAGCAAGGAATCAATCTCATGAAGAAAGAAAGAAACTTTCCGCATTAACCGAAAAGGAAAGAGAGAAGTTAGTAGATATAAAGCAAGAGATTAAATTCCTAAAGCAGGATGTTATAAAAGTTCTTAAAAAGTATGAAGAAGAGCTCGATAAAGTATATGAGTCTGCTGAGGAAGTATCTACTACATATGATAAGAACACAAACGAATCAGAGAATAATGGATCGGATGATGACTCTGTAGATATTCTTACTGAGCTTATGGAAGGGTTTGCAAACAAAGCTTCATCCGAAGACAAATAGATCAAAAAACAAATAGAAAAAATATTATATTGTAATATAGTATTTTGTTTAGTATAATTGTTTGCATAGAAAACTATGCAATTGCTGATTTAGGTTTTTTTTGAAATATCCTTAAAGTTTTTTTGAATTTTAAAGCGAAAATAATTTAATATGTGAAAGACGATGACAGGGAAGAGTACACATTTGAATTTTTAGAAGAGAGCCGATATTAGGTGAAAGATTGGCAAAGAATAATGTAGAAGGCAGCCCTGAAGTTTCACCTTGAGAAATGGTGACTGCTTTTGCTAGCGGTCCGATAATAGAGGATGACGTTTCCTTACGTTATAAAGGGTCAGTGTTAATTTAAACTAAATTGATATTGAATTGAGAGAACACCGTTATGGTGTTAATTAGGGTGGTAACGCGAACACTTCTTCGTCCCTTTCATGGGGGTGAAGGAGTTTTTTATTACTTTTCTTTAGAAGAAAAATATTAGGAAGTACTAATGTGAAATAGTGGATATAATCTATATTAAGCATAGTATATATATAACAGTTAAGCGAGGAGGACTTTTATTATGGAAGAGATTTTAGAGATTTTAGAGAAGAATAGCAGAGCGACGGATGAAGAAATAGCGGTTATGTTGAACAGAAGTGTTGAAGAAGTCAGAGCAGCTATAAAGAAATACGAAGACGAGGGTGTTATATTAGGGTATACCTCAATGATCAACTGGGAAAAGACTTCTAAAGAAAGTGTAATAGCTCTTATAGAAGTAAAGGTTACTCCTCAGAGGGGACAGGGGTTTGATAAAGTTGCAGAGCGCATTTATAAGTTCCCAGAGGTAAAAGCATGTTATTTAATGTCAGGTGGATTTGATTTGACAGTAATTGTTGAAGGAAAAACAATGAAGGAAGTGGCTTTGTTTGTTGCAGAAAAGCTATCTCCATTAGATTCGGTACTTAGTACGGCTACTCACTTTGTATTGAAAAAATACAAGGATAAGGGAGTCGTATTTGAAGAGGATTATAAGGATGACAGGGAGGCAGTGGTATTATGAATATGAAGGATATGTTGTTGCCGACAGTACGAGATTTGCCTCCTTCCGGAATTAGGAAATTCTTTGATTTGGTAAATGAGATGAAGGATGCTATATCTTTGAGTATAGGAGAGCCGGATTTTGTTACACCATGGTGTGTAAGGGAGGCAGGGATATATTCCCTAGAAAAGGGCCATACTCACTATTCTCCTAATTTGGGTTTTATCGAGCTTCGTGAAGAAATTTGTAAGTATTTAAAGAGAAGATATCAATTGAATTATTGTTATAAAACTCAGGTTATTGCAACCGTTGGAGGAAGTGAGGCGATTGACCTTGCATTACGTGCACTTGTGGGGCAGGGAGATGAGGTAATACTTCCGGAGCCAAGTTTCGTAGCCTATAAAGCTTGCATAACTTTAACTGGAGCAAAGCCGGTTATGATTGATTTAAGAGCTGAAGATCAGTTTAGACTTACACCGGAGCTTTTAGAAAAGGCATTAACCTCAAAAACTAAGGTGGTTATATTACCGTTTCCGAATAACCCAACTGGTGCAGTAATGACAAAGGAAGATTTAGATAAAATTGTCGAAGTATTAAAAGATAAAGATATAATAGTACTTTCTGATGAAATATACTCGGAACTTACCTATGATGGTGATCACGTTTCAATAGCAAGTTATCCTGAAATGAAGGATAAAACCATTTACATAAACGGGTTTTCAAAAGCATATGCAATGACAGGGTGGAGACTTGGATATGCATGCGGCCATCCTGACTTAATCGCTGCAATGTATAAGATACACCAATATGCTATTATGTGTTCGCCTACAACTGCTCAATACGCAGCTATAGAAGCTCTTAAAAATGGTGATGAAGACGTTCAGGCTATGAGACGGGAATACAACAGAAGAAGGAGAGTTATGCTGGATGGATTTAGAAAGACTGGGCTTGAGTGCTTTGAACCTTTTGGTGCATTCTACATGTTTCCCTGTATAAAGTCTACCAAAATGAGCTCAAATGAATTTTGTGAGAAACTGTTGGTGGAAGAAAAAGTAGCTGTTGTACCGGGAGCAGCTTTTGGTGATAGTGGAGAAGGGTATGTCAGAGTTTGCTATTCAAATTCAATGGAAAATATAGTTGAAGCTCTAAAAAGGATAAATAGATTTGTAGAAAAAACTAAATGAGGATCAGAAAAATGTATAAAATGATAGCTGTAGATCTTGATGGTACATTGCTTAATTCGAATAAGGAAATTTCGAAAAAAAATAAGAAATATATAAAATTAGCTATTGAAGAGGGTATAAGAGTCATAATTTGCTCCGGTAGGATTTATCCCGGAGCAAAAATATTTGCAGAGCAGTTAGCTATAGAAGAACCGATGATTGTCTGTAATGGCGCTGTTATAAAGGATGTAAAAACTGATAAAGTGTATTATTCGGACATGCTTTCTAAGGAAGATTGCACTAAAGTTATAGATATATTGAAAAAATATAACATCTATTTTCATATTTACATTGAAGATATTATGTATGCCGAGAAGCTAGATTATGCAGCGCTGTATTATATGATAAAGAGCAAGGATTTAAGAAGTGATTTCCATATTGATGTGAAAGTGGTTGAATCGGTAAAAGACATAATAGCTAAGAACTCTCAAAAGCCTGCTAAAATTGTTGTGATGTCATCGGATTCGAAGGATTTGCTTAAAGTTAGAAAAGTTGTTGAAGGTGTCGATTCTATTGAGGTAGTTAGCTCAAATTATGATAATTTTGAGGTTTTAAACCGAGGCGTAAGTAAGGGGAAGGCTTTGGAAATTATTTCCCGGATGTTTTCTGTCAATCAAGAAGAAATCCTTGCAATCGGTGACAATGAAAATGACTGCTCAATGCTTGAATATGCTGGGTTTAGTGTGGCAATGGGAAATGCAGAGGATAAGGTAAAAAGTATTTGTGACTTTGTGACGCTTTCAAATGACGAAGACGGAGTTGCAAAAACCATAAAAAAATTCGTACTATAATTATAGTACGAATTCAAGTTTATATATAAAATTGTGCAGGATTAACAAATAAATTGTAGCGCTACATTTTTCAGCTTGTAAAAAGAATTACAAGGTATACTCTACTCTGGTGCTTAATTGAAGCTTCATGTAAAGCACTATCAGTGTATCAAGCTCTTGGCTGGTAGCTAAAATTTCACAGCCATCACCATGGTCCATAATATTATACAACTTCTCTCTTAAATTTTCAATTCTACTCAAGGCATCGACCTCCATTAAAACTAAAGTTATTTATAAATCATGGCCATGTTTTTTATTTATTTAAAACAAAAACTTGTATAGTAGCATTTCACTGTGATAAAATAATTCTGCAAAGCATTTCCTTTAACTTTCATACATATTTTATAGCAACATTTTGTTGCTGTCAATAAGAAATACAAAAAAATGTAATCAAATTGTTGCATTATTATAAATTTGTAGGTAAAATATACTAAAATTGATTTTTGGGGTGAAAAAAATGTCTTTTGCGTCGATGCTTAAACAACTTAGAGAACAAAGTCGGTTATCTCAAAAAGATATAGCTGACTATTTAGGCATTACGCGTCAGGCGGTTGCATCTTACGAACTTGCTAAAAGAGAACCTGATTATGAAATACTCAAAAAGCTTGCGGATTATTTTGGAGTCTCTATCGACTATATTTTGGGAAGAGCAAATTGTAGAGACTTAAATGCACTTACAGTGGGAAATAATATTGATTTGATAAAAGGGAATTATACATATAAGGAGCTTTCGCAGGATATTAGTGCTAATGTTGGTGCGTTAATATTTCCCGATATGTTGGAGTTGTACGCAAAGGGAGAAAGAATGCCTTTTGTAGGTACTATTAAAATTCTTGCAAAATATGCAAAAGTACGTGATACGTTTTTTAATCATTATAATACACCGGAAACTTATGAAAAAGAAAAAGAACTTTATCTTCTTGAGGTTAGTCAGCAAAAAGAGGCAGAGAAGAGTGAAGAAACTTCACATACATTAGATATTTTTGACAATGAGATCAGAAGGTGGATTGTTAAAGATAGCAGCCTTCAATATATTAAGCTTGCAAAAGAAATTCAAGAGGCAGGACTTCCGGTTGAGGTGTTAAAGCCTTTATTGGAAAGTATTAAGAATAATAAATCTTAGCCTTGGAGCTTTGATTCTTGGAATAACATGGTGAAAACTTTAAATATACACCCGTATATTATTTCTTAAGTGGACAGGAATTTGCTATTGTTATACAATTAGGAATAATAATTATCTAAGGAGTTGGTAAAGTTGTTAGAACTCGAACAGTTGAAATTAGAGATCGATGGATTTGGGAATACTTTAAAAGAAATGGGGGCTTCTCTTTGACATCGCTAGAGTAAGCAACGATATTGAAGAGCTAGAACAGAAAGCATCGGAACCGGATTTTTGGAATGATGTTGAGAATTCACAAAAGATATTGCAAAGAATTAAGACCATGAAAGAGAAGCTTGAAAGGTATAATAGGCTTACTCAAGAGTGGGAAGATGCAAAAACTTTATGTGAGCTTGGAATGGAAGAGGATGATGATAGCGTATTCTCTGAAGTTGATGGGAGCTTTAAGAAGTTTAAAATGGATTTTGAAGCATTGAGATTGGAAACTTTGCTGACAGGTCAACATGATAAGAATAATGTAATATTGACGCTTCATGCGGGAGCGGGGGGAACCGAAGCTCAGGATTGGGTTCAAATGCTGCTTAGAATGTTTACTCGTTGGGCTGAAAGTAAAGGTTTTAATGTTAAAATTCTTGATATTCTCGATGGAGATGAAGCGGGAATTAAAAGTGTTACTATTAACGTTATTGGTGAGAATGCTTATGGGTATTTGAAGTCAGAAAAAGGCGTACACAGGCTTGTAAGAATTTCCCCTTTTGATTCTTCTGGTAGGAGGCACACATCTTTTGCATCTTGTGATGTTATGCCGGAGCTTAGTGACGATGTTGAAGTAAATATAAATTCTGAGGATTTGAGAATTGATACCTATCGTGCTAGTGGTGCGGGAGGTCAGCATATTAACAAAACAGAATCCGCGGTAAGAATTACTCATATTCCAACAGGAGTAGTTGTAGCTTGCCAAACTGAGAGATCTCAGTTCCAAAATAAGGATACTGCTATGAAAATGTTAAAATCAAAGCTTGTTGAGCTTAAGGAACGTGAACAAAAGGAAAAGATAGAGGATTTAAAGGGTATTCAGATGGACATTGCATGGGGAAGTCAGATAAGGTCATACGTATTTTGTCCATATACTCTTGTCAAAGATCATAGAACGAATTATGAGCAAATAAGCGTGGACAATGTTATGGATGGAGATTTAGATGGTTTTATAAACTCATATCTGGTACATTGTAATTCAGCATCATAAGATTGTATAATAACTTCCTTTCGAGCGAGTTGAGAGGAAAAAATGAAGGGATCCGATGCCATAAAGTTTTATTATTAACGGCAGATTCGGATCCTTTATTTTTAAGTCTTTTGCAGGGATTGTTCGAAATTATTATTGCGAAGAGATTCCTAAGAAATATGGATCTTTAGACAGGAAGAGCACTTCTTGATCATAATACATATAAATTGCTTCCTTTGACTGAGTATTCTTTTCAGAACTCAAGGACACATTAAAAGAGAAATTATCAGAGTTAACATTTTGATAATCTAGAACGGCTATAGTTGGATCAATTAAGTAATAGTGCTCTTCGATTTTTTCTTTTAAGTCCATAATTGATATATACTTCAGTATTTTTAAAGAATTAGTTAACGGATCAATTTCTAGATAAAAATACCCTGATTGTCCGTCAAATTCTGCAAATATCGGAATAATTCGCTTCTCAAAATAGTATTTGTTCAAATTTTCATTTGTGTAGTTGTAGTATTTTGGAAAACTTATTTGAACGTCTGTCAGTAGATAGTTTTCTAGGAAATTTTCACATCTATCTTTTACAACTTCAACATTAAGTTTTGCTATAAATTCAATGCTGTATTCCCTTTTTGAAGGAGTTACAAGAATATAATATACTCTGTTTACAGGGACAGAGTCAGGTGTATCTGAATATTTTACACTTATGGTCATATCATCAGTATTTATTGAAATATCATGTACGTGCTTCATTTTTAGCGTATCCATCATCTTTTTTTCTGCAGATTTCACAATATCATCGACTAAAACGCGGGAAGCGATTTGGAACTTCTTGTTATTGTAATCGAAATTAAGTCTATATGCTCCGGTTTTATTGGTGCCGTTTAAATAAACAAGTACGTCTTTTTCAGAAGTTAGATTTTTTGCAAAGGTAACAGTAGCGGATTCGCCATAAACTTTCTTGAAGAAGTTTTCAATAAATGTTATTTTCTTATTTTTTTCTTTGCTAGGTAGAGTATTATCTTGAGCTTCTTCAATCTCGAAGCTTTTGGTCATGAATTCCAAAATATAATTTAAATCTTTGTCGGCTAAAACACCATCTTGAAATAAATATTCACTTGCAGAAATAAACAGGGAATTGATTTTGTTATTTTTTATTAGATCAATGGAATAACACATTTTATATCTGTCACCTTCATCGATATAGTTAATCAGTTTGTAAATTGTTGTTACATCATTATTAGTTGTTACATTGCTATTTAGTAATTTATAAGTTTTGTTTGCGTAGGGTGTTTTATAGTTTTTAAAATACTTTGAAAGGCTCGAATCATAGCTTGACGTGTATCGTAATAATTCTGTAGTGGAAAGTTTTGATGTGTATTCCGATTCGTTTATAGATATACTCAAAGGACCTGAAAAATTTGGATTGGTAATTTCGATAAAGTCATAGTTAATATCCTGAGAACTATCCTGAAAGCTCCAGCTATCCGGATAGAATATGGAATATCCATCCTGTTCATTTAAATATTTAACAAAGGAAGTAGGTTTGTTTATATCTTTTTGGCTTTGTGATGTTGTAAATTCAAAAGAAGCCACTATATCTTTAAACTCACTAAAGATATCTTCTGTAGGTTTTTGCATAAGGCAATTAAGCTGTATCGTGTATACACGTAATCCTTTAGTTATATAATAATTGGTTACAAACTCCTTAGAATAATTATTGTCAAGTTCATAATTAAAGACTGTATACTCATTGTCGTTAATGTATTCGTTCCTTACATTTATAACAGTAATTTTGTTTCTATAAAAAGATTTGAGGGAATCAATTTTATTCATAATTCTGTCGGATTTTCCTGTTAAGTGTTCTACCGTGATAGAAAATGAACTGTTGTGATTTATTTTAAAACTACGGTAGCTGTGGTTATCTATAAAGTTGTTTTGTAAATAAGGGATATAATTTGAAGGATATTTTATACTAAAGAAGTTAGAATCATCTTCTAAAGTGGTATAATCCTTTTCTAAAGTAGTATAATTCCTTTCAGAAGCCTGTAAGTTTGAGTAAATACCCATGTTGGCAGTTGTTATTGAAGTTTGGTCAAAGAGTATTTCTGGTGTTTTTTCTTGTTTAGAGAGGTTTGTTATAGTGAGATCTTTTAGTATTTGAATTATATTATTGATATTGTGGTCATTAAGTGCACCTTTTTGCATTGAAAAAGTCAATGAATAAATTGTTTCATTTTCATAAGAGGGTATTGTAATGATTAAATTTGTATCTTCTACACTAGTAAATTTATTCGAATTTATGGTATTAAACAAAACAATGTTTGAATTTTGTCCGAACAATTCTTCAGAATAGTCACGTATAATTTTTATATTTGATTCACTTAAGTTTTTATCTATATTTCCGAAAAGAAATTCATTTTTGTATGAATCCATAAGAGACCTAAAGTAACTTTGTTTGTATTCCACGATTCTATCAAATATGTAATCATTAGGTGAAACATAATCGGACAATAAAAATCTCATATTTTTGATAGTGGTACTATTTACAGAATCACAAATAATTGATGCTGAGAAAGAATTATCTTCGCTCATTATAGAAATTGAGCTGGCATCAAAACTTTTGTCGGATCCATTAAGGTCAAGATATAGATTTTCAGGAATAGAGAGATTATAGTTATATTTATCGTTGACAAAAGTTGTTATTTTAGTGTCTTTAGGGAAAAAATAAATCATATTTGACTTTTTGTCGTATTTAAGATTAACATTATATAATTCGGTTATTAAACTAAAAGGGAGATACACTGTTTTGTTGATTAATTGTGGAGAATCGTAAGAAATAGTCGAAGCATCTATTAGTGTATAATCATAGCTTTTTATATCATATTCTGCGATCGAATCATCTACTATTATAGTAAGGTTTCTTTTATCCATATCGATTTTGCAACTTGTGCCGATGACGGCGGTAAGTTCTTTTGCGTTAATGAAGTACTCATTACCTTGAGTAACTATTTCCTGGCTCAAGGTAAAAAGCTTATTGTTATAAAAAAGCTTTAATTGATTTCCAGCATATATATTAATTGCAAACATCGCAGAAAATAATGCAATAAGGATTAAAAAGTGTATTTTTTTCATAGTAGCTTAACCTCTATATGTATAAGATATTTGTATTAGGAGTATTTTTTAATGTAACTTCTAGATAATAGACCACCAAACGTATATAAGTTATGATATCAGAAGAAAGTGTGATAGACAATAAATTTAAACATATTGTAAACTAAGTGAAATACATTAGTAACTTGATAGTATAGGAAATTGCATTTTGAAAGTTCGCCCGAAGGTAGATAGGTTTACAGGTGTTTTTATAGATTAGGTTATTTTTTGAAATGCTCTTATATAAATTTATAAAGTTAAAGTTATATTGAAGGTTGTATATAAATTTCCAACTGTGGTATTATTAAAAATGGTAGCTAGCCTTAGCTTATGGGAGGATTTATTAAATGAATATTGGAATAATAGGTGCAGGAAAGCTAGGTAGTGCTTTGGCTATGGCTCTGAGCAAGACAGGATTTTGTATTTGTGGGGTTTATAGTAAAAGTGTACAATCAAGTAAATTACTTTGTGATAAACTTGATATTGAAAGGGAAAACAGTATTGAGGCAACTGTTCAAAATTCCGATATTGTTTTTTTGTCAGTACCTGATAATGATATTGATAGTATTGTTTCGAAAATTGCGTATTATATAGATAAAGAGGCAATTGAAAAGAAAATTTTCTTGCATTTAAGTGGTGCTTTAACTTTAGAGGTATTAAAGCCATTAGAAGATTTAGGAGCATTTACAGGCTCTTTTCATCCGATACAGACTTTTGCAGACAGAGATAACGGCTGGCAACGGCTATTTAATTGTTTTTTCGGGTTTGAAGGTTGCAGTGAAACGATGAAATTTGTTGAAACGATAGTAGACAAGCTTGAAGGAAGAATTATTCCTATAAGTAAAGAGCAAAAAAGCTTATACCATGCGGCTGCATGCATTATATCAAATTATACGGTTACACTTTTTCATATTATGAATCAATTGCTTATAAGAACGGGTATGGAGGAAGAGGTAGCAACCAAAGCTTTCTTACCCCTTTTACAAAACACCGTGGATAATATTGAGAGGCTTGGGCATGTAAATGCTTTGACAGGGCCTATATCAAGAGGAGATCATAAAGTTGTAGCAAAGCATATTGATGCACTTGCAAAGGATACACCCCAATTTCAAACTGTATATAGAGTGCTTGGAAGGGAAACCGTTGAAATTGCATTACAAAGAGGAAATCTTTGCGAAGAGGATGTTGGAAGATTAATTAGATTATTGGGAGAATAAAAAGCACAAGTAAAGCTGAAAGTGGTGAAGGATTATGGATACGGATGCTTTAAAAAGTATGCTTGAAGGTGTAAAAAACGGTAAATTGAGTGTGGATGAAGCTTTGCACGATCTTAAAAACTTACCGTTTGAAGATTTGGGTTTTGCAAAGGTGGATCACCATAGAAACATACGCAATGGTTATCCTGAGGTTATATACTGTGAGGGCAAGACTAATGAACAAATAAAGATGATTGTAGATAAGTTGATGCAGAGGAATAATAATATAATGGCTACGAGAGCATCGGCAGATGTCTTTGAGAGTATAAGGCAGATAACTGAGGATGCTGTTTATTATGAGGATGCAAGAATAGTTGTTGTGAAAAAAAGGGATATAGGGAAATCTTCAAAGATGATTGCTGTTGTTACAGCCGGGACCTCAGATATTCCTGTAGCTGAAGAAGCTGCTATTACCTGTGAAACAATGGGGCAATGGGTTGAAAGAGTTTACGACGTTGGAGTTGCAGGTATACATAGGTTATTTGCTAGAACAGACATTATTATGAAAGCGAATGTAATTGTTGTAGTTGCAGGAATGGAGGGTGCACTTGCAAGTGTTGTTAGCGGTTTGGTTGACAAACCTGTAATAGCTGTTCCTACGAGTGTTGGTTATGGAGCAAATTTTGGAGGACTGTCCGCATTGCTAACCATGCTCAATAGTTGTGCAACAGGAATCGGAGTAGTGAATATTGATAATGGATTTGGAGCAGGTTTCCTTGCAGCGATGATAAATAAATGCTAGAAAGGGTTGGATTCTATATATGAAAGTGTTGTATTTTGATTGTTTTTCCGGTATCAGTGGAGATATGGTTATCGGTGCACTTATGGATCTGGGGGTTGAGGAGGAAGCTTTTAAAAGAGAATTGAGTAAGTTAAAGCTTTCGGGGTATGACTTTATTATAAAGAAGACGGTTAAAAACTCAATTACAGTTACTGATTTCAAGGTTGTTTTAGACGAGGAAATTTATGCTAAGCACAATAAAGACTATGTACATATAAATTGTGAAGATATGGATAAGCAAAAAGAACACGAACACTTTGATAATAATAGCTCTTCTACTAATAATTATCAACACAATGATCACAATCATGATGATGATGATCACCATGAACATGGTCATGGACATGAATACAAACACCATCATGTACATGGAGAGCATCACCATGATAGAAATCTTAAAGATATTGAGACGCTTATAGATTCGAGTGATTTAAGCAACAATGTTAAGCAATTCAGTAAAAAGGTATTTAGTGAAATTGCATTTGCAGAGGCAAAAGTGCATAATAAGACGGTTGAAGAGGTGCATTTCCATGAGGTGGGAGCAGTGGATTCTATTGTAGATATAGTTGGAACTGCTATATGTCTCGATTTACTTAAAATAGATAGAATTTACTCTTCGCCGCTTCATGATGGCACGGGTTTTATTGAATGTCAACATGGCAGACTTCCCGTACCGGTACCTGCTGTTATGGAAATGCTTACAAACAGCAATATACCATATATTGTAGAGGATATAAATACTGAACTCGTGACCCCTACCGGTATTGGTATAATAAAATGCCTTGCACATAGTTTTGGAAATATGCCTAAAATGTTAATTAATAAAGTGGGATATGGTGGGGGGAAAAGGGATACTGGGCGTTTAAATGCCTTAAGATGTATTATGGGAACTATGAATAAGATTGATAACATTGATGAAATAGTAGTGCTAAGTACCAATATTGATGATATGAACCCTGAAATACTTGGCTTTGTAATGGATAAACTTTTTGAAGCAGGAGCATTAGATGTATATTATACTCCCGTTTATATGAAAAAGAACCGCCCTGCTGTTGAACTTACCGTATTGTGCGAGGGGGACAAAGAGCACATTATTGTGGATATAATTCTAAAAGATACTACTACTTTGGGGATAAGAAAGAATATCACTCAAAGATATAAAATGGATAGAGAGACAGTTAAAGTTAATACAAAGTATGGTGAAGTACGAGTCAAAGTATCAAAATATGGGGAATTCGAAAAGTATGCTCCGGAATATGAGGATTTAAGGAAAATTTCCCTAAGTAAAGATGTGCCGTTGTGGAAGGTGTACAATGCTGTATATGAAAAAGGAATTTAGGTGATTGTAAAAAAATGTTATATAATAAATTTTCGGTATATTTGAAGAACAAGTATGGCACAAAAGTATATAAACTTCCTTTGAATTTACCCGTTACCTGTCCGAACAGAGATGGAAAATTGAGCTCTAAGGGATGTAGCTTTTGTGGTGAAGAGGGTGCGGGTTTTGAAAACCTTCCCAATTTTATGAGTGTAAGTGAACAGCTTAGCAGAAACTCAAAGTATATAGGTGAAAACTATAAGTCGGAAAAATTTATTGCGTATTTTCAGAACTATTCAAATACCTATCTTTCCTTTGAGGATTTCAAAAGGTATATTTTGGAGGCTTGTCAAGATAAAATTGTAGCCATATATATATCCACACGACCTGACTGTGTACCCTCACATTATTTGGATTTTTTAAGCGAAATAAAGCAGACAGAATCGTTGGACATTGTGGTTGAACTTGGTCTTCAAACAGTCAATTACCATGCTTTGAAAGAATTAAACCGAGGGCACCTTTTAGCAGAATTTATTGATGCGGTTTTGTCTATAAGAAGTTATGGACTTGAATGCTGTGCCCATTATATTTTGGATCTTCCTATGGATTCTATGGATGATACGGTTGAAGGAGCACGGATACTTTCGGCACTTAGGGTTAATCAGGTTAAATGCCATTCGCTTTATATTCTTAAAGGTACTGAGTTAGGTGACAGATATTTAAGGGGAGAAATTGTTCCCGTACCTTATGAAGAATACATTGAAAGAGCGATATCGTTTTTGGAATATCTTGATCCGGAAATAGTAGTCCAAAGACTTATTGGTCGGGCACCTGAGGAACGAAGCCTGTTTTGTAACTGGGGGATGAGCTGGTGGAAATTACATGACTTGCTCGAGAAGAAAATGACCGATGAGGCGAGATACCAGGGAAAAAGGTTTGATTATCTCAATGGTAAAGCATTAAAGTAACTATACATTATATTAGCCTTGGAACTTTGCTTCTTGGAATAATCTGGTTTGTTCTTAGAATATGCACCCCTATACAATTTTTGTTTTGCATTGGGCAATAAATTTAGATATAATTAGACATCATATTTATTGAAGGAGTTGTTATTTTGAATAATGAGTTAGTTTTGGTTCTTGATTTTGGAGGACAATATAATCAGCTTATAGCAAGAAGAGTTAGAGAAGCGAATGTGTATTGTGAAGTAATACCTTATAACTCTTCTATAGATAAAATAAAGTCAATGAATCCTAAAGGAATAATTTTTACA
Source organism: uncultured Acetivibrio sp. (assembly GCA_964466645.1). Classification (GTDB taxonomy): domain Bacteria; phylum Bacillota; class Clostridia; order Acetivibrionales; family Acetivibrionaceae; genus Acetivibrio. The sequence goes on from CAYXPB010000021.1 coordinate 22,604, forward strand.
GGAGGCCCTGCATCTGTTCTCGATCCGAATGCACCGATATGCGATAAAGAGGTATTTTCATTGGGTATACCGGTTTTAGGTATATGCTATGGAATGCAACTTATGACCTACATGTTGGAGGGAGAGGTTAAAAAGGCAGACTCACGTGAGTATGGAAAGATAGATATTAGTTTTGATGTTAAAAGTACCTTGTTTAAAGGTATCGATAAGGAGTCAACATGCTGGATGAGTCATACTTATTTTGTTGACAAAATGCCGGAAGGATTTGTTAAAACTGCTTACTCTGCAAACTGTCCTACCGGAGCAATGGAAAATGTGGAGAAGAAGCTGTATGGAGTTCAGTTCCATCCTGAAGTTCTTCATACTCCAAGAGGAAGAGATATCTTAAGCAATTTCCTTTTTGATATTTGTTCTTGTTCTGGTGACTGGAAGATATCATCCTTTGTAGAACATTCAATACAAGTAATCAGGGAAAAAGTTGGAGATAAGAAGGTTTTGTGTGCACTCTCAGGAGGTGTGGATTCTTCTGTTGCAGCAGTCATGATTCATAAAGCAATAGGAAAACAGCTTACGTGTATTTTTGTTGATCATGGTCTTTTAAGAAAATATGAGGGAGACCAGGTTGAAGAAGTATTTAGAAATCAGTATGATATAAATCTTTTAAGAGCAAATGTTGAAGACAGATTCTTAGATAAATTAGCTGGAGTTACAGACCCTGAGACAAAGAGAAAGATTATAGGAGAAGAATTTATAAGGGTGTTTGAAGTAGAAGCCAAAAAAATCGGATCAGTTGATTTCCTCGTTCAGGGAACCATATATCCCGATGTAATAGAGAGCGGTTTGGGCAATGCTGCTGTTATAAAAAGTCATCACAATGTTGGTGGACTTCCCGATCATGTAGACTTTAAGGAAATAATAGAGCCCTTGAGAAATCTCTTTAAAGATGAAGTGAGAAAAGTCGGAAAAGAGCTTGGGATACCCGATGAAATAGTTATGAGACAGCCTTTCCCTGGACCAGGTCTGGCTATAAGAATTATTGGAGATATTACTAAAGAAAAGCTTGAGATATTGAGAGATTCTGACCACATCTTCCGTGAGGAAATTGCAAGATCAGGTTTGGATAGGGAGATTAATCAGTACTTTACAGTACTTACAGGTATGAGAAGTGTTGGAGTAATGGGGGATGAAAGAACCTATGATTATACCCTTGCACTTCGAGCAGTTACTACTACAGATTTTATGACTGCCGATTGGGCTCGTATTCCCTATGATATATTAGAGAAGATATCAAACAGAATTGTAAATGAGGTTAAGCATATAAACAGGATTGTGTATGATATAACAAGTAAACCACCTGCAACAATTGAGTGGGAATAAATCACAAAATGTACATTAAAATCTTTTGGGTGAAAGACTTTAGGAAGTATTTATGCAAATTTTATTTTAAAGAACTCCTTTAAAGCCTATTTAGACATGATTACATTATTGCAGCACGAATCAAATGAGTAAGTGAAAGACCTTTGAAACAATAAGTTTCAGGGTCTTTTTTTATATAGCTAATCGTTATTGACAAGCGAAGACTAATGTGATAGTCTGGTTGTAGACGATAACAGTAGTCTGTAAATGCAACCATGAATAAAATACTTTGATAGTGGATATCAAAGAAGGAGGTTTGATAATGGTGAAGCAATATAAAAAATTTTATGCGTTATCTGTTGCAATCATTTTGCTTGTCTCTGTATATCCGCTTTATATGGCTTTTAAGACACTTTCGAGCTACTTGAAAGACGGCTATGTAGATGCGGCGAATTATCCTAAATACATAATTCCATACGCACCTATATCCATCGCTTTGATTTTTATTGTGTGCTTTATGCCTATTATTTATGAGAAACTCAAAAGGTGGACTCTACTAGGCTCATCACTGATTGGTGGGATTATATTTTTTTTGTGTGAATTTGGTTTTGAAAGGATTGGTGTTGTTGAGGAGCAAATTAAGCTTCCGCTCGAATCATGGCAGTTTTCATTGTGTGTTGCAACACCTGAGGTTCTAAAATCTATTGGAAAGCCAATATATGCAGAAAGCAATCCGGCATATAAAATTCATTTTTATTTGATTTCAATTATTATTATTATGGCAGTAGTAAATTTGGTGTGCGGTTTTACAAAAATGCTTAAAGAGCAAGAATTTTCAAAAATTAAACCGTTGTTTGCACAACTTGTTTCAGCTGCTTTATTTATAGGACTGTGTATTCTTGCTTGCTTAACTTCATTTTATAGAAATGGTACTATTAATATATCGCCTTTGTCTGCAACTCTTATGAGTATTTTCTTTATAATGTTTGGTGTAACCTTTAGCACATATATAGGTAGTATTTTCTATGGTAAAAAGAAATTGCTATCTGTAGTAGTACCTACAGTTGCTTCTATGGCAACAACAATTGCTATGTACTTTGGGGAACTGATTTTAATGGGAGGCGAGCTTTATAGCTTTGGCAGGGGTTTCCTTTTTTCACCGATCGGTAGTATTCCGTTTGCAATTATTGACTTTATTGTGATAATAGCTTTCGGTGGAGTTACATATTTGCTTATGTCATTAATTAATAAGAACGAGAAGGGGTTTGTTAGGTAAAAATATTACAATTGTATGAAGATATGATGGATGAATATCCAAAGCTTTATGTTTTTTGGAATCACCTAAACAGTTTTTTGTATTGATAAGATCAAAGGCCTCAGAATTTTGGGTCATTGATCTTACTTTGTTTATAGGGATTAATAAGGTTGAAAGAATTGAAATTTTCGTTGTAAGATGTGCAGCGAAATCTTAAAAATTACTTTTATAATATACAACTAAAAGAAAGTGAATTATTGAAAAACCACTTACTATATGCTACAATAGCTTTGAATTTGTGGGCATAAATATTTTATTAAACATCAATAAGATCAATGGCCTCGAAAATTTGAGTCATTGATCTTAATACAATTATAGGGAGCAAAAATAATGGAAGAAGTAAAAATAATAGTAAACCAAATTTCAATGTTAACTTTATTGGGACTAATAGGCTTCATCGCCGGAAAAACAAAATACCTTCCGGAAAATGCAGGAACTATCATATCTAGAGTTGTTGTAAAGCTAACTGCACCTCTTTTAATTTTCATAACTTTAGCAAAGAGGGAACTTAGTTTGGAAAGTATTACTAGTATCCTAGGAGTGTATTTTTTGGGATTCATGTTTCTAATGATATCCTATGTTATCGGTAGTACTGGAAGTAAAATTATGAGACTCGAAGGGGCAACAGCCAACATATATAAAATGCATTCAATGTTCGGAAATGTCATTTTTCTTGCATTTCCCTTGCTTAGTTCCTTATTTGGAGATGACGGTCTTTTCTATGGGGTTATTTTTTCAATTGCAAACGATACTCTTTTATGGACTCTAGGTATCTTTTTGGTCAATAAACATAAGAAGACCAATGTGAAGGAAAATCTTAAACGTCTAATAAACGGTAATACGGTTGCATTATGCTTAGGTTTGCTGGTTTTGGTTATTAGAATGGTTCTAGGTCAATCGGTAAATAACTTGCCCTATGTATATGAGGTGAGTGGTTTTATACAGGACACTTTGAATTCCTTGGGTTCCACTACTTTTCCGCTATCAATGCTTTTTATTGGTTTAATTCTAGCTGAAATCAAAATCGAGAAAATGTCAGATTTTATTAAAAGGGCACATATTCTTGTTTTGGCACTTTTCAGACTGATTATTGTTCCTGTTTTAGCGTTGATTTTATTATCCTTTACAGGAAATTGGATAGACCCTGTTGCAAAGTATGTAATAATACTTGAATTGGCAGTGCCTTGTGGAACCATTGTTCCTGCTTTGGCTGCCGAGTATGGATCGGATTATAGATCGGCTACGGAAAATGTTTTTGTGACAACGGTTTTAGGCATATTAACTATGCCACTCATCGTGTATTTAATGCAAATAATAATAAAATGATAATCGAAAGAAATCCGAACATTAATTAGCAAAACTGAATTAATGTTCGGATTTTACTTGTTATTTTCGTTGACAAGTTTTATGTATGTTTGATAGTATATTTGTGTGAAATTTATGTATTAAGTATAGTGCTGTTTATTTTTTAATTTTTCCGGGTTTTTGTGAAATAATAAGGGTAATATAAAATTAATTATTTACAGGAGGTAATGATATGGAAAAGCTTTTTAGGCTTAAAGAAAATGGTACAACAGTAAGGACTGAATTAATAGCCGGACTTACAACCTTTGTTACAATGGCCTATATTATCTTTGTAAACCCTGCGATATTAGGCATTACAGGTATGGATAGCCGAGCAGTTTTTGTAGCTACCATTTTAGCAGCTGTAATAGGAACCCTTGTTATGGGGTTGTATGCTAATGTACCTTATGCACAGGCACCCGGTATGGGGTTGAATGCTTTCTTTACATATACCGTATGCGGAGCTTTAGGTTTTTCATGGAATCAGGCTTTAGCTATAGTGTTTATATGCGGTATAATCAATATCCTTATAACAGCAACACAAATAAGAAAAATGTTGATAAATGCCATACCTGAAACGCTTCAATATGCAATAAGCGGGGGTATTGGCCTTTTTATTGCATATGTTGGAATTAAGCAGGCGCATTTTTTGAATTTTACTTCAGAGGCGAATAATATTAGTGCAACATTAGATAGTGGCGATGTCATTGCAAAGGATATTGTTCCGGCAATTGTGGATTTTGCAGACCCGGTTTCTCAGCTAGCACTTATAGGTCTTGTAATAACTGTGGTGTTGATGCTAAGAAAGGTAAAAGGTGCGATTCTAATAGGTATAGTTTCTACTACTATATTAGGACTTTTTATAGGGCCAGTAACAAAAATGCCTGACTTGAGTATTGGGAGTTTTATTCCACCTTCGATAGCGCCAACTTTATTTAAGTTAGACTTAGTAGGATTATTCAAAGATCCTTCAAGGATATTCCTAGTATTAAGTACGACACTAGCCTTTAGTTTATCCGATACCTTCGATACTATCGGCACCTTCCTCGGGACAGGAAGAAAAACGGGGATTTTTGATAAAAAGGATGAAGAGGAACTACAAAAGAGTAAAGGTTTAAAATCAAAAATGGATAAGGCTTTATTTGCAGATGCCATTGCAACTTCTATGGGTTCGCTGCTAGGAACAAGTAATACCACGACCTACGTCGAAAGTGCAGCTGGAATAAGCGTAGGAGGAAGAACAGGATTGACATCGGTTTTTACAGCGATGTTCTTTTTGTTGGCATTGTTTTTATCGCCTTTTGCTGGTATGGTAACTGCGGCTGCTACTGCACCGGCATTGATAGTAGTTGGTGTGCTGATGATGGAGTCAATTACAAAAGTCAAGTGGGGAGAATTTGAAGAGGCAGCACCAGCTTTTTTTACAGCAGTAATTATGCCTTTTACATATAGTATTTCCAATGGAGTGGCCGCTGGATTTCTGTTTTATGTAATTACAAAAATCGTATGTAAGAAAGCAAAAGAAGTACATCCTTTACTATATATAGTTACATTGCTATTTGTGATAGATTTTATTATTTAACGTTTTTAGTTTATTTATAGAAATATCTTTATTAATTAAAGTTATATAATTTATACTATGTTATGGAGGTTTTATTATGGCTAAAACAAAGAAAAGTTTAAAAGTTGCTCTTATTATGGGGAGTGATTCTGATTTTTCCATTTTAAAAGATTGTATTAAGGTTTTAAAGCAATTTGATGTTGAGGTTGACACGATGGTTTGCTCAGCACACAGGACTCCTGACAAGGCAGCAGAATTTGCAAAGGGTGCAGAAGAAAATGGTTATGGAGTTATTATTGCAGGTGCAGGAAAGGCAGCACATTTGCCCGGCGTATTGGCAGCCTTCACACCGTTGCCTGTAATAGGTGTTCCTATTAAATCATCTACAATGGATGGGTTAGATTCATTATTGTCCATAGTTCAGATGCCAAGTGGGATTCCTGTTGCAACAGTTGCTATAGATGGAGCCGATAATGCAGCACTGCTTGCAGTACAGATATTGTCAACGGCTAATGCTGAGCTTAGAGAAAAGATGAAAGATTATAAAAAGAAACTAGCAAAAAAGGTTGAAGAAAAAAATGAAGCTCTTCAAATGAAGATAAAGGATTTATAGGAGAAATACCATGGAGTTTTATGATAGGGGCAAAAATGACAATCTTTGCTGCGAGGTCTTTGATGAAGAGGATTTCAGGCTTGATAAACTCAATGAAGAGTGTGGAGTTTTTGGAATATATGACAGAGACGATTTAGATAGTGCCCGTTTGACCTACTATGCTTTATATGCGCTTCAGCATAGAGGACAGGAAAGTGCAGGTATTGCAGTAAATAATAACGGAAGTTTTATGTATCATAAAGATATGGGTCTTGTACCTGAGATTTTTAATGAAGATATAATAAATAGCTTAAAAGGCAAGCTTGCAATAGGACATGTGCGTTATTCCACCACAGGGGCAAGCCTTCGGGAGAATGCCCAACCAATGGTTATCAAATATAAGAATAGGAATATGGCTCTTGCTCATAACGGTAATCTCGTTAATGCTGCGCAAGTCAGAGAAAGGCTTGAAGAAGAGGGTGTAATATTTCAATCAAATAATGATTCGGAAGTTATATTGAACCTAATTTCAAGATGTAGATTGACAAGCTCAAGTATTGAAGAAGCAATTGAGAAAATGATGGATGAAATTAAGGGCTCCTCTGCGTTGGTTATTTTGACGCCGAAAAGGCTTATAGGTGTAAGGGATTCTTTTGGAATCAGGCCTCTTTGCATTGGACTCATTGGAAATTCCTATGTTTTGGCTTCTGAGACTTGTGCACTAGATGCTGTTGGAGCTGCTTATGTAAGGGATGTACAGCCAGGTGAAATTGTTTTAATTGGTGAAGAAGGCTTGACTTCCATACAGACAAAGGTTATGGGGCAATCAAAGCTTTGTATATTTGAACATATTTATTTTGCCAGACCGGACAGCTATATTGATGGCGCGAGCGTTTACAGATCAAGGATTGAAGCAGGTATAAGACTTGCAAAGGATCATCCGGTTAATGCTGATCTTGTAATCGGTGTGCCTGATTCAGGATTGTCAGCGGCAATGGGCTATTCAAGGGAATCGGGAATTCCCTATGGAGTTGGGCTGATAAAAAATAGGTACATCGGCAGAACATTTATACAGCCTGATCAAGACAAAAGGGAAACGGGAGTAAAAATAAAACTTAACGCTTTAAAGGATGCAATTGACGGAAAACGTGTTATAATGATAGATGACTCTATAGTGAGAGGAACTACCAGTAGAAGAATTGTTCAGCTTTTAAGGGATGCGGGTGCAAAGGAAGTTCATATAAGAGTAAGTTCTCCGCCGATAAAATTCCCCTGTTATTTTGGAATTGATATTTCTTCAAAATCACAGCTTGTTGCGTCAGAACACACTGTTGAAGGAATTTTGAAGACACCTATAGGTTCAAAATGCGGATTTTGTACTGCATGTTTCCGAGGTGACTACCCGATGGAAGTACCGGAAGAGGGGACAAAGTTTTCCTGCGGATGATGTTGAAGTGAAAGAGGCAAAAAATGAAGGGCTCGAAGCCCAGGAGTTTTTATTACGCCTCTTTTGAACGAAGTGAAAGAGGCAAAAACGGAAGGGCTCGAAGCCCAGGAGTTTTTATTACTAAAAGTGTATGGGGGTAAGGCTAATGAGTAGTTATAAAGATGCCGGTGTTGATGTTGAAGCCGGATATGAAGGCGTAAAGCTAATGAAGAAGGATGTTAAAAGGACTTTTAGACCGGAGGTGCTTACTGATATAGGTGGCTTTGGCGGTCTTTTTGC
>CAYXPB010000022.1:0-30128 GCA_964466645.1 uncultured Acetivibrio sp.
CTATTCACTTAATTCATTATATCATAGCTTACAACCATTGTCAACTTTGGATTTGGCTACATGTCTAGATATATCTAGATTAAAGCCAAGTATTTATTGGCAGAAACACAATTTTACATAATCGGCGCAAAAATTCTTAGCAAAGAACCTAATAAAGCATTGTACCACTTAAAGTCTTTAAAATCCTCGATCTTTATTTCTCTGCACACCTCCAAAGTATTTAAGAAATCAAACCTTATATCTTTTACTGCACTGCTTTTGTACATCCATACACCACATTCATAGTGCATGAAGAAACTCCTGTAATCCATATTTATCGTTCCAACAAAACCAAACTCATCATCTGTCACAACAGTCTTTGAGTGAATAAACCCCGGTATATATTCATATATTTTTACACCGCTTTCTAGGAGTATCTTATAATTTGATTTTGAAACAGCGTGCACATACCACTTGTCTGCACAGTGAGGCGTAATTATACGAACATCTATTCCCCCTTTTGCAGCTGAGGTTAGTGCCCTTATCATCTCATAATCAATAACCAAATAGGGAGTAGTTATAAAAACATAGCGCTTCGCTTTATTAATCAAATTAAGATAAACTATTTCACCTACATTTTCGTTGTCCAATGGACTGTCAGAAAAGGGCTGATAGTAGCCGTCTTCAACAATTGCTTTATCATATCTTATCTTCACCTTATACCTGCTTAAATCCTCATCAGCGCCCCTTAGGTACTCCCACATTGTTAGAAACATTACAGTCATACTCCACACAGCGTCACCTTTAATCATTATGGCACTATCTTTCCAATGTCCATGCTTCCTAATCTCATTAATGTATTCATCGGCTAAGTTTATTCCGCCGGTGAATCCTGTATTACCGTCTATTATTGCAACTTTCCTGTGGTTTCTGTTATTCATACGGACATAAAGTATAGGAACCATAGGATTAAACACACAGCATTTAATGCCCATCTTTTCAAGTTTCTTATTGTATTTGTAGGGTAATGTAAGAAGACAACCAGCATCGTCGTAGATTATTCGAACATCTACGCCTTCTTTAACTTTTTCCAAAAGTATATCCAATATACTGTTCCACATCACTCCTTCCTGTATTATAAAGTATTCCATGAATATAAAATGCTTAGCCTTTTTCAGTTCTTCCTTGAGCCTCTCAAATTTAACCTCACCGATGGGTAAGTATTCACCCGTAGTGTTTTTGTACAGTGGATAGTGGGCATTATCCTGAATATACCTCGATTGAACCGCTGCCGTTTCGCTGAACTTTATAATTTCATTTAGATTGGCTTCTTGAAGTTTCAAAGCTTTATATACTTTTTGTTCAATTAATCTCATCTTTCGTTTTTCTTTTTTACTCAAGCGCTTTCCGCCAAAGAAACAATAAAACAATCCGCCAAAAATCGGAAATAGGAGTATAGGGATAATCCATGCAATTTTATACGAAGGATTGCTTCTGTCGTTTATAATCCACAAAACCGCCACAATACTGGCAAATATGCTTATCCAATAGAAATAAACAAAATAGGTATTGAATCTTGAAATTATCTCTATAAGCACAGTAAATTGCAGTATTATAGCAACTGATATAAGAACAATCCTTCTATATAAAAACTTTATAATAGCCTTCATTCTATGCCCTCATCTCTATAGATTGACTACATGCTCTTTTGGCTATTATTTTATCATATATTTCAACAAATTAATCGTTAATTTTTGTGCAAGGACTTTTTAAGTTAGAACTCAGATACTTATGTTAAAATAATCACTAGCTTTATACATTCATTAACACTGTTAAATTTATCGGTAAAGATTATGTTTTGTAAGAACAATAGAAGGTTATTGTTCCTCTCTGATATTTTCAACAATAATAGTGTTGTTTATTCGTTTAAGTGGGAGATATCCCGACAATAAAGTAACTATCATGGTACCCACTACGCCCAACATCATATATTTCCATGGTATATTCCACTCAATTGCTATAGCACCATAAAACAATTTATACAAGATAAATGAAAGCGCACACCCAATTATTGTACCCAGTACACATGCGATAATTCCATAGAATATACTCTCTAAGCAAATCAGCTTTTTGATTCCATTTTGAGTCATACCAACTGCCTTCAAAATAGAGAGCTCACGCGTTCTTAAAATGATATTTGTGCTTATAGTATTTATTATATTTACACAACCTATCAGAGCAATAATGCAGAAAAATCCGTATACGAATATGCTGATTATGAAATTCGACTGAAAATACTGCTTCATTTGCTCATCATAATCGTTATAAATCATATCAGGATATCTTTGCACATAATCTTGTAAACGCTCTTTCAGCAGCTTTGTATCCTGTCCACCCTTTACTTCAATCATAATCATATGCGGTTGTTTGTTTTGGGATGTCAAGTCTTTAAAAATTTTCTCTGTTGTGTAAATATTGACACCACCATTTTCATTGAACTTTTCCCCCCATATCCCTTGCTTTAGTACAGCCATAACCTTAAATTCCCTAAATTGTTTCGGGTTATTTGCCATAGCATCAGGCGCTTTTACTTTAATCATATCGCCTGGTTTAAGATTCGAAGTTTTTAGAACCATTCTTTTTTTGTTTCTGCGTTATGTACTTCACCAGTTTCTACAACAATAACGCCATTTTCCCTGTTCATATCATCTATATTTATATCTCCTTGTTCCAGATATTTTCCCAATACTGACGTAACATTATCTCCAAGCGCAAGAACATGGCTTTGATCAAATTTTATATAATTCCCCTCATATAGGTGTTCGTTATACCAATTTCCCGCAAAATCTTTAAGTTTGCTGCTTACTTTATCTTTAGGGAGTAAAATTACGTCACCGCCAGATTTATACCATTGTTTATAGTATGTAAACAATGTCTTCACCTCAGGTACTGCTGCAAGCTCCTTTATTTCTTCCGGTGTGATTGTCACATCACCATAAAAATCAATCTTATTCTGTATAGTAAAATTCACCATCTCATTATTAGTGTCATCCAGCCCTGTCTTATATGCCAAATCAATAAAACTACTGAAAACGATGAATAGCACTATACTTATGATCATGGAAAGAACTGTTACGAAAAGTCTTAGTCTATTCCTTCCAAGGTTTTTTTGTGCCATCCATCCCTCTACACCAAAAAGTAATTGCGCAAACCTAGCAGATGTTATTTTTCCTAGTTTTTCCTTCTTTAGACTACCTATATTTTTAACTGCCTCCATTGGAGAAATCTTACCGGCTTTTCTAGCAGGTCCAAAAGCAGAAAGGTAAACCGCTACAAAGCCCATTAAAAAGGTTAATACAACAATATAGGGAGAAATAATAAGCTTTAGATCCCCAAAAGGCAAGTCGGGCGCCATAAACGACAAGAATGAAAATAATGCTTGCATTGCTATTGTTCCAAGAAGAATACCAATGGGTATTCCTATTCCTCCGAGAATTGTTGCTTCTCTAAATACCAAAAGTCTAATTTGGCTCGGGGTAGAACCAACACATCTTAATAGCCCGAATTGAGAAACACGTTCAAATATTGATATATTGAAAGTATTATATATAACAGCAGTCATGGAAGTAATCACTATAAGCGCAAGAAAGATCAAACTTGTTATCAAAGCCATATTTGTTTTGTCTTCTGTTTGGAATAAAATTCTCAAAACCTTATCATTATAAGATACCTTTGCTGCTGTAGAACTATTCTGCTCAATAGAAGCGTCTTGAAATATTTGATTGACATCTCGCTTTATTTTGCTTGAATTCTTTAATTTAACGTATATAGAATTATGACTGTCCCTTTTTAAACTCTCACCATCGAAAAGTGTTATTGCATCCATTCGGAAAGGATAGCTTGCCCAAGACTCAAGGTATCCGACTACATTATATTCTTTAATATAAACCTCACCATTTTTACCATCAATTCCCGGCGTTATTCTCAATTTAATTTTTCCGCCTACATTCGGTGGTAGATCTAAGAATTGAAGTGTTCCTGTTCCAATAACAATCTCACTAGCATTTTTAGGCATTCGCCCTAACTTTATTTTTAAAGGAAGCATACTCCGAGCTTCATTATCATATCCAATGACGTTATAGCCTTTAAATTCAGAGGTCATTCCCTTGTCTTTACTTAGAAATTCTCTATCTGCAAACCCTTCATAATTCTCTAGTCCTACATTTTTTACAAGAACGTGTCCTTTAACATTTTCTATTTTTTCTTTACTGATATTTGTAACTTTTACATAGTAGTCTCCTGTTACATCAATAGTATCTCTTAACATTTTTCCCATAAAACTCATACCAATTGTTCCAATTCCGGATATAAGTGCTGCAGAAAGGACAATTCCGATAGCCTTTTTATATAAACAGACAATGTATTATCATCAACAAAGCTCATATCGATATCCCACAAAACTTCCAACAGTTTAGCTCTTGATAAAACCTGATTAGGTTTTCCCATAAAAGCAAGCAGGAGCTTATACTCCATATTTGTCAGTAAGATTTCTTCTTCCCCAATCAAAACCTTATACTCAAGTGTATGAACCGTTATATTACCGCTGCACAACTTAACTGTTTGTTCCTTTAGCCCCCACCGTCTCCTTAAGACAGCATTCAACCTTGAAACCAATTCCCTTATTCTGAAAGGTATACACCACCAAATGTTTATGCAGAATGCTCAGTGCTTATCAACTACAAATGATGTAGTAGTGGATATTGACCAATCGGGTCTTATTGCTAACGGCAAAACTTATGAGATGGCCCAAAAAGGATATTTCTCAAAAAAGAAAAATCAAAAGGGTTATCAGTTATCTGCTGCCTTTTGCGGAAATGAAAATAGTGAAACAATTTCTCTGTATCTTGACCCTGGCAATACTCACTGTAGTACAAGGTTTGAAGACCTTGTAAAAGATACATTAGTGAAGCTTGCTGATGTTGCAAAGGATAACAGGTTGATACTGAGAATGGATAGTGGTTATGGTTCTGATGACAACATCCGTAAGGTTCAAAATATAGTTTTATTTATAGCAAAAGCATTCTCTACTGTAAGAGCAGCTAACATAGCCAAAAGTATTAAGAAAACAGACTGGGAAGTGGTTGATGACTGTGTTGATTTATATGAACTTGCAAATACTGATGGCTTAAGGCATGTTGTTGTACGAACGCTTACAGGTAAAGGAGATTTCGAATATACCATGCTTGTAACCAACATCCCTGTAACTAAGATGTCCTCAGTAGAACTGTTTTATTTCTATAACAAAAGACAGACCATTGAAGCTTTCTTTAAGAAATGCAAAAATGTATACCATATCAAAAATCTTAGAACAAAGAAATTTGATGGTATCCACGCATTCCTTTGGATTGTGTTCATTACACATAACCTACTTTCGTGGTTCAAAAGTACTGTGTTATCAGGGACTAAGCTTGAGAATACAGGCACAAAAACATTGGTAGATAAACTTGGTTCCATAGTTGTTAAGGTAAGAAGAAAACCTAGCTCAATTGAAGTTATACTTCTTTAATTCTATACAAAAGTTCTACTAGTATCCCTGACCATCAATCAACCATGGAGATGTTTTATCCTCCCTGACCAGAATCATGTTCCAATTTTCGTAATCACCTTCGTTAAAAGCACCCGAAGTACCTTTAGGATATTTCACATTAAAGTTTACCTTAAAAACAATCACATTTTCCTTTTTTGCATTGTTGTTAAAACCTCTTCCATGTTTCAAATAGCTTTCTCTCATTGGATCATTAATTTCGAACCTCTCAGACAAAAGTGTTCTATCTTCCTCTCCATACAAAACAGTTTTTGGTGTATTATGCATGTGGGTCAATGTTTTCAAAATAGCTTTATCATCTTTGGCTTTGACTGCACGAAAGTATTCAATTACAACATTACGTGCTGCTTCAATTTCATCCTCTGAAAATTCATTAGTAATAGTTTCAGGTTTTTCATTTTCTAAAGTTTTATAAAGCAAATCCAAATCCTTGCCTATAATAGAAAGGTCACCATATCTTTCTTCAAAAGCTGTTCTCTTTACGGAAAATGGAGTTTGGTATTTTGATGAATCAAGTTCCCCACCCGATTGAGAATTGCGAAATGCAAAGTTTATCATATCGAGATTGTCAATCATACTAAATATAACAAGTGCATTTTTTTGCAGGTTACCGCTCATTTCATTTGAGGTAATAACGTCTGTCCACTCGCTTCCAAAACTATCGGCATTAACTTCATAAAATACATTGAGTCCATAAGGCTGTTTGTCTGTTTCCAAAGAAATAAACCTTTGTATAAACCGTCCATCTGGTACTGGAAGGTTGCCAACCACACCCAAAACCTTGCTGGCATTACCAACATATGGCGTCCTGTATTTCGAAATGTCCTCAAGCTCAAAGGTCATCATATCTACCCTTACAACAAAGCCATAGTTCACAGTACCCTTGTTACCATAATTCAAAGTAAGTGAATAGACATATTCACCAGGGTCTGACGGTGCCCTTGTATATAAATTGCCATTTATAATTTGAGGCCCAGGCGGTCCAACCCGAACATATGGATTGCCCTTTACAACTCGGAACTCAGGCGATCCACCCTGATCATATGCCTCTCCTTTCACAATATATCTATTTCTATATATCAAAAGTTTTTCTAATGTGAAGTTATGTTTGTTATTCTGATTACCCTTTTGTGTACTAATTATTATCCGATCATTTTTACCTACATTAACTACATTATTAGAATTATACTTAAGAGCTAAAGGATCCGGATAATCCGATTGAACCTTTCCCCATGAATTAGTCCCAATGACACCTTCCCTTATCTTCATCTCTTTAGGACCAGCATATATCGTCGGAGTATTCATATCTTCCTTGCTGATATATATTTTCGGCGGCTTCCCATTATCATTCCCGACGCTTGCCCCAAGTGCCACTGCACCCGCAACTGTGGAAATGACCAATATAAGCGAAATAATGACTATAAATTTTGACTTTTTACTGTAGCTCATAATTGAAACCAATCTTTCCTTTAGACTCTTTTTCTCTTCACACATAGTTGCCTGTAACACTCCTACAGGATAAGCCTGTTCCGACACAACAGATATCAATGTATCTCCATAAGCTTGTTTTTCCTGAGAATTCAGATTTTTTATGACCGTTTCGTCACATGCCAGTTCACAGGAATTATTGATTTCTCTTTTTATCAGGTACATAACAGGATTAAACCAGTGTATTGAAGTCACTATCATCGTCAGCCATTTTATACCTATATCAAAGCGTTTTAAATGTGTTATTTCATGAAGGAGTATATTTTTAATCTGAACCTCACTTAAATCCATATCCGGTATCACTATACAAGGTCTTATTATCCCTACAAGCATTGGAGTTGTCACATACCTGTTCCTTATCATTTTCAAATTTTTTCTGCCCACCTTAAGTTGATTCAAAATACTGTATTGCATCTCATCAGCCGGAATGCTGCCCTTCTTTAGCAACATCATGAAACGAGCATATCCGAGCAAATTAAAGACCAGTGAAAATACTATACCAATCAGCCATAAGTACAAAACATTTTGATAAAATAAATCTTTCAAATATCTACTGTGGTCTGTATCGTTCTTGTATACCCCTTTTTCCACGTTTTGCTGTGCATTGGGAATAGCAATTGAACTGTTGGTGTCCACCTCTTTTTCAGCTGCTGGCTGAACAACAGTTTGATTCACAGTAATATTAGAAACTGCATCTCTATTGAATATGCGGTTCATTAAACTCCCTTCAAAAGACAAGGGGATAATAAGCCGCAAAAGTACAATAAGCCATATATAATATTGCAGTGTTTGCGATAACTTGTGTTTGATTATAGGCTTTAAAACAAATATTATAAGTGCAAGAATACTCCCCGAAAGGGAAAGGGACAAGATCAACCTAAGTACCTCATTCATGCTCATCACCAACCTTGAACAGAGCTCTCAGTTCTTCAATATCGTTCTTATTAAGCTTTTTGCTTCCTAAAAGTGAAGCTACAAGATTTTTGGCACTACCGGAATACAGCCTGTCAATCAAATTCTGGGTAGAATATTCATTATATTGAGCCTCGCTTACTAAAGGCTTATAATATATCACTTCCCTCTTATCCGGCAAAACAACACCCTTATCACAAAGTCTGCGAAGAAGTGTTTTAATGGTGGAGATATCCCAGCTACTTGTTTGCTCAAGTGTTTTTCTAATTTCCGATATCGGAAGCTCTGCCTTTGAGTTCCACAATACACGCATAATCTCAACTTCAGAGTCTGTTATTTTTGATATTAACTTCTTCATCCAAATCCCCCTTTAAAGTTACAACCGTAACCTCTTCTTTAAAGTTTACACTTGTAACTTCAAAATGTCAATACTTAAAAAAGTGCCTAAACTTCAGCAAATAATAATTTATAGCTAAAGATCAGGCACTTAATTTTATCAGATACTAGTGTAATCTATTTCATTTTTAATTCAATCTTGCACGTTTCTAAATACTTAAGACTATCTTCGGTTCAGCTACTACAATACCT
The DNA here is from genome assembly GCA_964466645.1 of uncultured Acetivibrio sp. Classification (GTDB taxonomy): domain Bacteria; phylum Bacillota; class Clostridia; order Acetivibrionales; family Acetivibrionaceae; genus Acetivibrio. The sequence goes on from CAYXPB010000022.1 coordinate 8,573, forward strand.
ATATTATATAAACATCCGTCTATCATGGCTTCAACTCATCCATTAACAACCTCAGCTTTGTCTCAATAGCAACCGGTATAGACTCATGACCAAAGTATTTATATACCGCTATTTCCTTTGGACAAGTCAAATGATTGTATGTAGCAAAAATTGTTGAAGGTGGTGTTATTTCATCTACCAACCCTACACTAACCCAGGTCCGACATTTTATCCTTGATGCAAGATTCATAATATCAAAATAAGAAAGTGTTTTTTTAACTTGAGTTTCAATTTCAGGTTTGGCATTTCTTCTTAAGTATTGAACAATTTCCTGATAAGGTCCTTGAGGAGCAATATCAACAGCTCTCTCAAAATTTGACAGGTACGGGTAATCCACTACTGCAACTTTAGCTATGTCCGAAAAGGCAACCGCAGCTAAAGATAGTCCACCCCCCTGGCTTCCCCCTGTTACTCCAATTCTGGTCTTGTCCACTTCGGGCATGGATGCCAAAACCTCTAAGGCACGAACTGCATCTAAATAAACTGCTCTGTAGTAGTATTCCTCAGGATTTAAAATTCCTTTACTCATCCATCCTGAAGCAAATCCCGTTGAAGAAACAATGTTATCAACACTATTTCCCTGCTGACCACGCACAAGCATGTTCATTGCAACATAACCGTTTAAAGCCAAATTTACCACTTCATTGGTCATACCTTCAGACGCCCAATTATATCCGTGATATAAAACTATTCCGGGACGCAGTCCTTCTCCCTCCGGTATTGCCAACCAGCCTTCAATATTTGCATTCTCAAACCCTAAATAAGATACCCTGTAAACCTTTACGCCCTTAACAGGATAGTCATAGTGTGAAAGTTCGAATTTTAACGGAACTTCCTCAAGCTTTTTGAGACTTTTATCCCAAAACTCGTCAAAGTCAGGCTCCTTTGTAAGTTTAGGTTTGTACTCTTTAAGTGCCTCAAGTGGCATATCATATTGTAGTGCCATATTATCTCCACCTTCTTATAAATATTTTATTTTTACCTCTTTCGAAATAAAGTACTTCAGACTTTTCTATCTTCCCATTCTATAACCCTTCCTTAAGAATTACTGCCCTTTTGATTTTATCAGAGCCATATCTTTCTCTTATTGAGTCAAATGCTTTTTCAAGCTTTTCTTCTTTTTCGTCTGTGTCTTCACTACAGTTCAAATTGAATATTGACATCTGTTCTGCTTCATCCTTAGAAATATTATTGAGTGAAATCCCTAGCAACCTCACCGGCTTTCTATTGTTCCAATTGCCTTCTAATAGTTTTGCTCCAGCTGCATAGATCTCTTTTGTCAAATATGTAGTACTAACAGATTTTTGGCGGGTTATTGTTTTAAAATCGTTAAATCTTATAGCTATTGATATAGTTCTCCCCTTATAGTTTTGCTTTCTAGCTTCCATTCCAACCTCTTCTGCTAATTTCAACAAAATGGCTTTTGCCAATTCTAAGTCTGTTATGTTCTCCGGCAATGTTGTAGATCTGCCAATAGATTTACTTTTCACCAAGGGATTTTCCAAAACTTCCGACTCATCAATACCATTTGCCAAACGGTAAATCTGTTCACCGTATTTGCCAAGTTTTTTAGCTAGAAATGCCGGATCACTTTTTGCTATATCCCCAATCTTATACACACCAATATCTGTAAGTTTCTTCCCTGTCTGCTTCCCAATGCCGTACATTTCTCTAACCGGAAGCGGCCACAGTTTCTTACTTATATCCCATCTCCATAATTCTGTAATTCCAAGAGGTTTCTTTATCTCTGATGCCATCTTTGCTAAAAATTTATTTTCTGAAATACCTATTGAGCACCATAGATCCAGTTCATTCATTATAGCTTTCATGATTTTTTGTGCGGCCTCTAAAGGTTTGCCGAATAGTGCTTCACAACCTGTCATATCCAACCATGCCTCGTCAATACTGTTTTGCTGTATCACTGGTGAAAATCTCGACAGTATGCTCATTACTTCTCTTGACCTATCTTCATAAAGACCATGTCGGGGATTTACAAGAATAATCTCTGGGCAAAGCTTTTTTGCTTCGTGTATAAGCATTGTGGTCTTTACTCCGTACTTCCTCGCCTCATAATTAGCAGTAAGAATAATCCCTGTCCTCTTTTTCGGGTCTCCTGCAACTGCGGCCGGCTTTCCCTTTAATTCAGGGTTTTGGGACATCTCACAGCTTATAAAGAAAGCATTCATATCTACAAGAAAAATAACTCTTTGCATAACAATTCCTCAATTCCTAGCTGCTTGTACTCAACTATTTAAAATCTTGAATAGCTCAAGCACCATTTCTTTAGTAACTTCGTTACTTGTAAATATAGGCATTGAGCGTATTGGCATAAACTTAATCATAGCATTTTCCATGTTTTGTTCCATATACTTGATTCCTCTATCCATTCCATGTTTCACTAAAAATCCATGCATGACTTTATTCAATTTATCTAAGCCTTCTGGACTATTCATGATATCTCCTACAGTTGAATTCATATCAAACTTCTTCTTTGTCTTAGAAGTAGAATTCACTGTAACAAACTCACTAAGAACTATTTGCTGTGATGACTTTCCTATTACTATCTCAAACTCTCCGCTTTCAACATACCAATCCTTTATTTCAGTATTATAATAAGCAAACGCTCTCTTGTCCAAAGTAAAAGTTACTGTCTTTTCCTCTCCTACATCAAGCTCGATCTTGTCAAAACCTTTTAACTCCTTATCCGGTCTTATTACACTTTTTTCGGTATCTCTTACGTACACCTGAACAATTTCCTTACCCCGTATTTTTCCTGTGTTCTTTACCTTTATACTAATATTTAGTGTCTCATTATCCATAATTTCTTTTTTGTTTAACTTTATATCACTGTACTCGAAATTTGTATAGCTAAGTCCAAAACCAAAGGGAAATAAGGGTTTTATATTTTTTGTATCATAATATCTATATCCCACAAACAAACCTTCCTTGTATTCAACTAAATCCCCCTCACCCGGGAAATTTAGATATGAAGGATTGTGACTTAATTCCATAGGAAAAGTTTCTGCTAATTTTCCGCAAGGGCAAAAATCCCCAAACAAAAGGTCTGCTAATGCTTCACCTATTGCCTGCCCTCCAAGGTATGTTTCCAAAACAGCCTTTACCTTACCAATCCAAGGCATCTCAATGGGAGATCCGTTACTTAGTATTACAACCGTCTTGGTCTGCACCTGTGATACAGCTTCAATCAGTTTTATGTGATTTTGGGGTATACGCAAATGTTCTCTGTCATAGCCTTCGGATTCATAGTTTTCTATTAATCCTGCAAATATGACTGCCACATCTGATTTTGCTGCCACTTTTATTGCCTCGTCAATTAGGTTTTCGTCTATCTCATCACTTTCTAAGTCATAGCCTTGTGAATATATAATTTCAGCCTTCTGATCCTTCGCGCTTATTATTCCGTCATATGCACTTGTCAGGTATGTAGGACAAACATGCGAACTTCCTCCACCCTGGAATCTTGGCTCTTTCGCAAAAGCTCCAAGCAATGCTATTGTGCCTTGCTTTTTCAAAGGCAAAATATTATCTTCATTCTTCAATAAAACCATCGATTCTCTAGCAACTTCCCTCGCCAATTCATGATGTGCTTTCTTATCAAAGGTTGCATTAGGCTTCTTGCTGTCAACGGCCCTATATATTATCTTCAATAACCTTTCTACAGTACTGTCAAGAACTTCTTCCGACAATTCTCCGCTCGCTACAGCTTCTGCTATTTGCTTATCTCTGTCACCACCACTATAAGGCATCTCTAAGTCCAAGCCAGCTTTAAGCCCATTTACTCTTTCGTTAACCGCTCCCCAATCAGATACGACAACCCCCTCATGTTCCCACTGTTTTTTTAAAACATCCGTAAGCAAATAACGGTTTTCCGAGCCATACTCTTCATTTACCCTATTATAACAACACATTACCGTCCATGGCTTCGACTGCTTTACTGCACCTTCAAAGCTTGCAAGGTATATTTCCCGCAAAGTTCTTTCATCAATACTTGCATTAACTGTCAATCTCCTATGCTCTTGATTATTAGCGCAAAAGTGCTTTAAAGATGAACCTACCCCTCTGCTTTGCACTCCATTAATATGGTTTGCAGCCATTTCCGAAGAAAGATAAGGGTCTTCAGAAAAATACTCAAAATTTCTTCCGCATAAGGGTGAACGCTTTATATTAGCCCCAGGTCCAAGAAGAATAGAAACCCCTTCTGCCAGACACTCCTCTCCTAAAGCAGTTCCAATCTTTTTAAGTAGACTTCGATCCCATGAACAAGCCATACCTACTGCTGTCGGAAAACAAGTAGCCGGAATACTGTTGTTAACATCCGATAATTGGGCACTTTCTAGCTGTTTTCTTAATCCATTTGGACCATCTGTCATCATAATTGATGGTATTCCAAGCCTCTCAACAGCCTTTGTACGCCAATTATCCAACCCAGAACACAAACTAGCCTTTTCCTCAATAGTCATTTCAGAAATAATCCTCTTTATATCTCTACTCATAATATATACCTCTTTCATAATGTTAACAAATCAATGTAAGTTTTAGTAATATCAGGTGCTTCAAAAAAACAACTGCTCATTTGCCACTTGTAAAAAATCCGGTTTACATTTTTTGCACAACACAGCCTTATTATTTTTTAATTGTAACATAAACGAAAATAAATTTGTGAATAAAATTTGACAATATACTTAAAGAGTAATTCCATGATAAGCTACTTACCCACTTTTATTTGAGTATACAGATTTGAAGTAAAATTGTCACGAATGGCATCCTACAGATTCTATGCGAAGGTCACGTAATGGAGTCGTTTGACACTAAAACAATAGGCACACCCTTCCTTCAGGCTCCAAAATCCCAACACCACTAATTTGGCCCAACAACTCAATGTCTTTCAGATCATGAACAAAACGAATTTTTTAGTTATCTTTCACTAAATAAAAAAGCAGTCATACATTATATCTGTATGACCACCTTTATATATCTTACCAAGAAAAATTATACTAAATTAAAAATCCTTCTTCATTCCAAGTAATACCTGTCTCATAAGTCCAAAATCCAGTGAATTAACATCACCATTTTTATTAACGTCAGCTCCTTCAAGCTGCTCTTCTGTCAATGTTCTAGTACCAAGGAGGTACATTCTCAAATATCCAAAATCTATTGAATTGAAAGTTCCATTACCATCTATATCACCTTTCACAACAGTTGTTCCAGAAGGTGTTGGTACAGGAGTTATTACCGGTGTATTGATTGGCCCAGTAACTGAAGGAGTAGTACCATCAGGCTCTGTACCATATATCAATGTATCTCCAGCATAAACAGTTATCGTGTTTGATTTAGTTGGTTTTTCTCCTGTATCCAGCCCTTTAAATGAAGGGTCATTTGTAGGATCCCAATTAGAACCTGATTTTGCTGTCAGACGAAGCTGTAATTCAGCAGAATATTCAGACATCCCACCGGGATAAATATTTGTACTGTCTTTATATTTAACTTCAACATAGTAAATATTTTCTTTACCTGGATATGGCAAGAGCTGTGAAACAGTTGCATCCATATTGGTTTCTATATAGTTTGTAGCGACTGTTACATCACTAGGATCAACTCCCTCTGAAAGATCCACATAATAATGATATTTTAAATCGCTAATCATTCTTGCCGGCCATGCTGAACGGTTGTTTAAAAACAATTTGAGGGCCATATCAGTTGATGCATTATTCATAATAATACCTTCAACAAAAAACTCATCCTCTTTTTCCTCCGGTTCAGGGAAATTTGCAAGAGGAGTCCCTCCGTGTTTAGCATACATACTGCAAAGTGCACCGACAAAACCAGCATTATAGTCTGTTGCAACTTCATTGGCAACATAATCAGAAATACTGTCAGTATATGTTCCTGTATCATCCGGACCACCTACAAGTGCACCATAAAGTATATGTCTGTGGTTTTTAGGGAAAATCAATTGATCGGTATAGGAGCCATGTGCTGTTCTGTGATGAGGGTGCTCCGGTGGCTTTGTACCAAAACCACAAACATAGCTTCTTCCGGTACTTCCAAGAGCATAATCAACCTGTTTTTTGGCAAAAGTCTGATATCTATCCTTTAGTGTTGTATCTGATATGTTGTCGGCATATACTGTTGCAAGAAATGCAGTGGTTGTTGCATATCTTAACGCGCCCCATCGATCAAGCCAAGCAAGATCTCCAACATTTTTTACCTTTTTACCGTTATAGCCAACTGACCACCAGTCAAGGTGCTTCTTTGCAAAATCATGATATTCCTGTTTGCCTGTGACTATTGCAAGCATCAACAAAGCTCCACTGTGAACATCATCCCAGCAATGAGCCCATGTATACTTTATTTCAGTGGACTGATCTTCTGTCCCCTGAAGTGGAACAAGAGATTCTGCCTTATTGAGATAAGTATCATCATCTGTTGCAACATATAACCAAACTGCTGCCCACAAAAGTTCATCCTTCCATCCACTATGTGATTTATAGAAGTTGTTTGCTGCAACATAATCAGCATCACTTCTTGTAGCGTCAGATAATGCAAATAAACTTTTTGCATGTTTAAGATATGTATCGTTTTTCAGAACTATAGAACCAATCGCAAGTGCAGCTGCCATTTGAGCAGTTACACAAGTGGGTTTACCGGTAAAAATAGGCCTTTCCATCTCTTTATCTACAACCTCAACCGGTCCCCACCAAGCATGGTCTTCATCACCGTCTCCTACCTGATATACTATACTGGTACCTTTGTCGCAAGAAACCAAATAATCCAGAACGAACTTTAAATTGTTTTCAAGGTGAGTTTTTTGTCCTGAAGTTTCTATTTCGTCACCATATTCATACAATGCCCAACCTAGCATAGATGCAGTATATGACATGGGCAGATTAAATTTAACGTGATCCCCTGCGTCATACCAGCCACCTAACACACTGTCATTCATTGTTGCATCGCCACGCCACTCAACACGGTTCCACTCAGGCAATGGACCTGCTTGTTGGCACTCATAGAAATAAATAGCTTTTTGAAGAGCTTCAGCATAGTTATAACTTCCGGCTGCAGATACCATCATAGTTGATGGTATCAACGTCAAAAGCATAGCTAATGCCAATAAGAAACAAACTGTCTTTTTCAATTTAGATTCCTCCTTATAAATTATAAAAAATGCTTAAAATAAGATTAAAAACTTTGTTACCTTATTTTAATATTTGATCAAGATGTTTCAAAAGGAACAACTGGTCAATTGGTGTTCAAAAAAGCTGTTTTACATTTTTGGTAATGCAAAATAATGTTCCTCTAATCTATATTAAAATAAGTTCGTAACAAAGAGTTTTTTTGAGTTCCTTACAAAGAGTTTTTTAAGTTCCCTCATCAATATTTTAACTTGTCTTTTCAAGAACAAGAACTGTCTTTGTTCTCTCTGCATTCCTCAAGGCATTCATGCAACCATCAAAATCTTTATCGAGTTTGTATTGTTTGAGTGCATCATTATATAGATCAAGTGCATTTTCATAATATCTTATATTATTATCTATTTCAGCAATATCATAAAATATATTTCCGATATCAACTTTCACCTGACCATGCTGAGCCTTCAATTCTTTTAATTTTAGGATTCCTTCAAATTCATTAACAGCCAAAAGCAAATTCTTCTTTCTATCTTCATGCTTTGATAATTCCAAATAGCATAACCCCTTTGACTGTTTGATCCATCCATAAATATGGGGACGGTCAAAGCAATTAAGTTCTTTTTCAACGATTTCAAATTCACTTAACGCTTCCTTATATTCCATGTTATCAATTAATTGCCCTGCCTTATCCATCACTTTGAGCACTTTCCTGACCGGATACTCGTAAGCATATGTGTACAACTCACGTATTACTACAATTAGTAATGCTGATATTAATATCTGGATAATCAAATTAATATATAGCTCTTCAATAATTACTCTGTTTGCAAAATATCTACCTATCATGGAATAAATAATACTGATAAGCCCTACTATAAACACCAAAATACCTATAAGCCAAATTTCCCTAGGCTTATAGTGCATATAAGACTTTAAGAAAGTTTTCTTTGCAAAAAAATTCATAAAGACTATGAATATACTGCCTGCAAATAATCCAACTCCAAACCAAAGATTCTTCAGATTAATCAAATCTCCAATAGGATTTTTGAATAAAAGGTAATTTGCAGAAAACACCATAATAATAGCCGCAATCAAAAATAAGCCTGGCTTTCTCTTCACTTAATACTCCTCCTAAAATAAAATTATTTAGGAATTATTGATTTGAGAATGATTAAAGAAATGGAAATGCAAAAATATACAACAACTATTATAAAACGAAGGTTTTAACTTATTTTACATATATAACAACATTTATAATTTAAATTAACTTAATAAAACCAAAATTCCCCTAAAACATATTCTTTATATAGTCTAATTATAACACTGTTTAACATAAAAACAAATATTAAGATACACATAAAGTTAATTTTTCTTTAAATCGCTCATAATAGTTAACTTTCTAAATTCCATAGAATACATGAAGAAAGAAAACAATGTAGAAAACACTGCAACAAAAACAAACATATTAATAAGAATACCTGCATAGGTATTTGTACTTCGTTGAGAATGAAGTATTATGGTCATAACAATAGCAAGGGAAAAGATAACAGTAGTCATCTTGCCGTACCAATTTGCCTGTACAACAAAATTTACTTTCTTATAAATCAGTACACTTCCTGCAATCATAAATAATTCTTTTGCTAAAACTATTATTAAAACAGGCAAGGGTATTATTTTCTGTACAGTGAGTATAGCTAATGCGGTCAACTGCATAGCTTTATCTGCCAATGGATCAGCTAATTTTCCAAAGGAAGTGATCAAATTAAATTTTCTTGCTATTACCCCATCTAAAATATCAGTAATACACGCACTTACAAAAATTATAATTGCCAAAAGAAACTGTTCATTATATAAGTAATATCCAAAAACAGGGACAAGCAAAAATCTAATTAAGGTAAGAATATTTGGAATATTCACTTGTTCACCACCTGATATTTTTTTGATTATTTTTAAGCAATATACAGTCTTTTATTTATCCTCTTGTGTAGCTCTTAACATTAAGTTGTAGATATCCGGAGCACACTTTTTCATGTTAAGAGGTTTTAATGTCTTATCTGTCCATACATGCATAGTTTCACCATAATTTATTAATATGTTTTCACTCTTTTTATAAATTTCATAATAAAATGTAACTCTTGTAAAGGACATCTGTTTAATTTTTGTTAAAACAAGCAATTCATCTTCGTATTTTGCAGAACCTTTATAACAACTCTTCAATTCTAACAACGGAAGCATATATCCTTTTTTCTCAACATCAGAATATGACATCCCAATTCCTTTTATATAATCAGTCCTAGCAGCTTCATACCAAATAGGATAATTCGAATGATGAACTATCCCCATTTGGTCAGTTTCAGCATACCTTACCACAATATCCGTCTTAGAAGTATACATAATCTTCACCTTTAATTTGCCCAATAAAAATTAAAATAAGCATCTTTTAAAATCACAATCTACCAGTTATTTTTTGGAATCGCCTTATACCAACTTTTTGAAACGATATTTACTAAGCCCTTAGACCTCAGTCTACAAAGTCAGTATTTTGCTTAATCCAATTAACTCCTCCGGTAAAGCCTTTTTCATTGCAAGGCCTTCTTCTAAATCAATATCAATAACAATATTATTTTTTAAAGAAATCACTCTATTTTGGCCTCCGGATTTAAATACTTCAACAGCCTTAAGCCCCATCATACTTGCCATAACCCTGTCTTGAACCGTTGGACTTCCACCACGTTGAATGTGCCCTAGTATTGTTGCCCTTGCCTCAATACCGGTTTTTTCCGTTATCTCCTTTGCTATTTCGATAGCTTTTCCTTCAACACCTTCTGCTACAATAACGGTATAATTCCTTTTGCCCCTATTACGTCCTTCAATTATAGGCTTCAATACATCTTTATCAAGATCATAAGGTTTTTCGGGTAAAATTACAGCTTCCGCCCCTCCCGATATACTTACATTAACTGCTATGTACCCTGCATGTCTCCCCATAACTTCAAGAACGCTGCATCTTTCGTGGGAATATGCGGTATCTCTTATTTTGTCTATTGCATCCTGTACGGTATTTAATGCAGTGTCATATCCTATTGTATATTCGGTGCAACCAATATCGTTATCAATAGTACCCGGGATGCCTACAACATTCATACCAAGTCTGCTTATATCTTTAGCTCCTTTAAAAGAGCCATCTCCTCCAATAACAACCAGTGCATCAATGCCGAAAACTTTAGCCATTGCCATTGCCTTGTTAAGGCCTTCTTCAGTTTTGAACTGCGGTGATCTTGCTGTTTGTAATATTGTTCCACCTCTCTGTATTATATCTCCTACAGACCTTGCAGTCATTTCCTCAATATCACCATTAATCAAACCGTCAAACCCTTTTCTTATGCCCATTACTTTTAATCCATAGTATATACCGGATCTTACTACTGATCTAATAGCAGCGTTCATTCCAGGGGCATCACCACCACTAGTAAGTACACCAATTGCCTTTATATCACTCAATATAATCGCTCCTTTTTTATCACTTTGAAAGGTTAAGTAAAAAATCCCGTTGCTCTCTCAATCTCTTTACTCGAAAGAGGTTAAATTAAACCCGTGTCAATATTTATAAACACGGGATAATCTAATCTTTCCTATTCACATAATAAAACAACTTAATATCCCTTTTCAATAATTACACTGTGTGCTTCTTCAACTTCTGCCTCTGGAACAAGTACTTCATAGTAATTATCATTATTCTCGTGGTTCTTACTTATTGGTCTCAATTTAACTAATATACCTTCATCGGTCAATAAATCCTGCATTGAAGTGGCGATCTCCCTGCTTTGAGCCATATACACCACTGTCCACATATAAACACGCCCCTTTTTTAGGTGATTTCAAAAAATTCTTTAACAAAACGTTTCGAAAAACTTGATTTAATGGGTATTTCCCACAAATTTTGAGCAAAGAATTTTTTGAAACATCCTTATTCACCTGAAAGAATTTCTCCATGCCGACATAACACTTTAGCTTTTCCTCTTATTTTTATCGCAGAAGTATTCTCGGTAAACTGGGCTATAAGTAGTTCACCCTTATCGAGTTTCTCAGTATGGTGAAATTTCGTATCACGGCCTCTAGTAAGACCAATAATATTTACACCATTTTCTTCAGCTTTTATTATAATATACTCACCTGATACTTTTTCGTTTTCCCAATCCAAACAAAACCACCTCGTCATAACTATATATTAATTCAAAACAAAAATCAATACGAATTTTAAATACGAACCCATCACCTCCATATACTCTGATACTTATAAACTTGCACATTAAGGCCATTTTAAAAAATAACCTGTTCATTATTTAGGTCATAAAACCAATAAAATCAATTTCTTTGAATTGACAAGTGACCAGTTATTTTTTTAAATCTCCTAATAAAGATATCAATACTTATTAATTATCGTATTATTTCAAATTTAATTAACGTTTTTTAGGTAAAGTGTATCAAAAAAATTCATTAGTCAATGTATATAATTCCAATCCAATAAAATCAGCTTTTTAAGACACACATCGCCCAATTACTTTCAATTTTCGATCCTAAAAATCGAGCTACACTTTTTGCATTGTAAAACAATGTAACTATACAACCTTTACATTTTCTTCTCCAAGCCTTTGTATCAATTCAGACATAATACAGTCATTTAATGCTACCCAGAAATCTTTCTCCAATATTTTCCCCTTCTTCTCACCTTCATTACATATACATACGGGAGTATTCCCATTGAAGTATTTCAATAAGGCTAACAACGATTCCCTCCTATCTTCCTCTATATGGGGATTTATCCTTAAATAAACCTTTTGTATCTGCATCTTTTTTAGCTGGCTTATTTCCTCACATATTATTTTAGGTTGCTCTTCTTCCTTAATACTAACTCTTCCCTTAATAAGAATAATATTTTCTTCAACAATAAACTTAGCATACTTCTCGAGTATAGTCGGAAACACAATGACTTCCATCATACCATACAGATCTTCTAGAGTTAAAAACGCCATCAAATTATTATTTTTTGTAGTTTTAGTCTTCTTTGTTGTAATTATTCCTCCAACTACAACATTCATACCATCCGAAATGTTTTTTTCATCCTCTAAAGAATAGTTATCTTCATTATGATTTATGTCAATGTTCAAATCCGAACTATATAAATTGACCATTTTATTGAGTTCTTCTTCGAACTCACTTAGTGGGTGTCCTGAAATGTATAGCCCGAGCATATCTTTTTCCATAGATAAAAGAACTTTATTGGGATATTCATTTATATCAGGATATATATCCTCCTCTTCATAAATGCTTGACTCACCGGAGTTTATCTTGTCATCCGCAGTTGTCGACATTTCAAATAGTGACATCTGTCCATCCATATTGCGCTTTTTTATCTGAGCAATTCCCTCTAGCATTTTCTCGAAAACAGCAATAAGCCTCGATCTAAAGACACCCAATGAATCGAATGCTCCACTCTTAATAAGACTCTCTATGCACCTCTTATTTACTTCCTTACCGTCAATTCTGTCGCAAAAATCCCTGAAAGACCTGTAATTTCCACTTGCTTTTCTTTCATCAATGATTGACTTTACAGCACCTTCTCCTACGTTTTTAACAGCTGCCAATCCAAATCGTATTTTGCCCTTTACTACAGTAAATTTAATTTGACTTTCATTAATATCCGGAGGTAAAACTTCAATGTTCATAACTTTACACTCGTAAACATACTGTGATATTTTATCACTGCTTCCTAAAAAGCTGTTTAGTAGAGCTGCCATAAACTCAACAGGATAATAGTATTTAAGCCATGCTGTCTGATAAGCTACTACTGCATATGCTGCGGCATGGGATTTGTTGAAGGCATAGCTTGCAAAATCCATCATCTCATCAAAAATCTTGTTTGCTGTTGCTTCAGGCACACCATTTCTTACACATCCCATTACTATAATATTTCCATTTTCATCATCTATACCATGTATGAAATTTTTTCTTTCCTGTTCCATTACACTTACTTTCTTTTTTGACATGGCACGGCGTACCAAATCAGATCTTCCCATCGAATAACCACCAAGGTCGCGAACTACTTGCATAACCTGCTCCTGATAAACCATACATCCATAGGTTACATTCAAAATACCTTCAAGCAAAGGGTGGTCATATTTTAACCCTACCGGATTATTTTTATTTTTTATATACCTAGGAATCTGATCCATTGGTCCCGGACGATATAAAGATATTCCAGCGATAATATCTTCAAGGGACGTAGGGACTAGTTCCTTCATAAACTGCGTCATTCCAGCACTTTCAAGCTGGAAAACTCCCGAGGTTCTACCCTCTCCAATCATCTTAAACGCATTGATGTCATTCATTTCAAGCCTATCTATATCCACTTTTACATTATAATTGCTATACACCAAATCTATAGCATCTTTAATAACAGTAAGCGTCCTAAGTCCTAAAAAATCCATCTTCAAAAGTCCCATTTCTTCCAATTGTCCCATTGGAAACTGGGTTGTTATGCTCTCATCATTCTTCTGAAGTGGTACGTAATTGGTTATAGGTTCTTTGGAAATAACTACGCCAGCCGCATGTGTAGAAGCATGTCTTGGCATACCCTCTAAAAGCTTTGCTGTATCTATAAGTAATTTTATATTGCTGTCCTGTTCATATTTCGATTTAAGTTCGGGATTCATCTCTAATGCTTTTTCGATGTTCATTCCAATTTGCATAGGAATCATTTTAGCTACAACATCCACTTCATTATAGGCTATATCTAGTGCCCTTCCCACATCTCTAATCGCTCCCCTTGCAGCCATTGTACCAAAAGTTATTATTTGGGCAACCCTGTCCTCTCCGTATTTCCTGACAACATAGTCAATTACCTCTTGCCTTCTCTCATAGCAAAAGTCTATATCTATATCAGGCATTGTAACCCTCTCAGGATTTAGAAAGCGTTCGAAAAGCAAATTATACTTTAGTGGATCAATATTGGTTATGCCTAAGGAATACGCAACAAGACTTCCTGCTGCAGAACCTCTACCAGGTCCAACAGGTATACCATTGTCCTTTGCATATTTTATAAAATCTCCAACAATCAAAAAATAATCTACATACCCCATCTGCTTTATAACAGAAAGCTCATATTCCAATCTTTCAGTCTTGTCCTCAATATTTTCGCCAAATATACGTGTCAAGCCTTCATAGCATAATTCTTTTAGGTAATCATAGGCATCCCTGTTATCCGGGATAGTAAACATCGGCAAATGTAGTTTTCCAAATTCAAGTTCAACATTGCACATTTCAGCTATCTTTACTGTATTTGATATAGCTTCAGGTATATTTATAAAAACCTCTTTCATCTCCTCAGGAGATTTCACATAGAAGTCATCAGTAGAAAACCTCATCCTGCTTTCGTCGTTTATATTCTTACCTGTCTGTATACATAGCAGAATTTCATGAGCTCTTGCATCTTCTTTTCTTAGATAATGGGCATCATTTGTGGCAACAAGAGGAATTTCCATTTCCTTCGAAAGCTTTACAAGCTGGCTATTTACAAGTTTTTGTTCCTCTATACCGTTGCTCTGTATTTCAAGATAGAAATTACCTTTGCCAAAGATGTCATTATACCTTTTAGCAATCTTTTTTGCCCGCTCAAAATCATTATTCATCAATGCCTTAGGTACATCACCCGAAAGACATGCACTCAAAGCAATCAGCCCTTCACTATAGCGTTCAAGAATTTCAAAGTCAATTCTTGGCTTATAGTAAAACCCCTCGATAAAGCCTATCGATACAATTTTCATTAAGTTTTTATAGCCTTGGTTATCCTTTGCTAAAAGTACCAAATGCCCGGGGTCAGAATCTGCAATGCCCTGTTTATCGTGTCTGGTCCTTTTGGAAGTGTATACTTCACAGCCTAGTATAGGCTTTACACCATTTTCAACTGCTGCCTTGTAGAATTCAACCACTCCATACATTACACCATGGTCGGTAATAGCAATACTATCCATGCCTAATTCTTTTGTTCTTTTAATTAAGTCTTTTATTCGGTTTGCTCCGTCAAGCAAGCTATATTCAGTATGGACATGTAAATGCACAAAATTCCCCAAAAGTCATCATCCTCTATATTTCAAGGGATTCTTTTTATATGAGTCCCTTACTATATTTTTTTAATATTATAACATGTCAGAATGGAAGCTACAATCAAGTAGTATATGTAAAAAAACACATACCCGTGTATACTATAAAAAAACAGCACAAAAAAGGAGCGTTGCAACGCATCTTAACAATCGCTGCGACACTCCTTTTCATGATTATTTCATTAATTCATCAATGCTTCTTTTAAACCACTATAAACCTAGCATAATGGTGTTGCTATAGCCTATCCAGGAAAAGAGGATATCATACCTAATAAGTATTTTCTCACATATCCAAAGTCTATAGAGTTTACATCACCACTTGCATCAACATCAGCATTTGCAAGATTCGTACCTGTAAGCTGTGCTGCACCAAGTATATGTAATCTTAATGCTGCCAAATCAAGAGAATTAACGCCTTTATCACCATTTAAATCCCCTAAAATTCCTGCAGGTGTAGGAGTAGGAGTAGGTTTAACAGTAGGAGTTGCAGTAGGTTGTGTTGATGTTCCCTTAAATATTAATTGTGCATATTGGTATAAACTATCCTTCCAAAACGTCATATCATGACCACCGTTTGCAGTATACCAAGTATGAGGAACATTCTTTTGAGCTAGATAGTCATGTACTCCTTGAGATGTATTTAATAAACCATCCTGCAAACCACATGAAATAAAAATAACCTTCATATCTTGTATAACTTTTGCCGGATCCGGTACAAGTACACTTGGTGCATTTGTAGTTGGTGCAGACGAAAATCCTCCGATATAGGCAAATAAGTTCATATATTTAAATCCAAAGTTCAAGGACTGTCCTCCACCCATTGACAATCCAGCGATTGCACGGTTTTGACGGTCAGTTAATACTGGGTACTTGGATTCAATATAAGGAATTAGATCCTTAGTTAAGTCATATTGGAAATTATCGAAAGCTGCTATCTTTTCAGCTGAGTAAATGTCGCCGGAAGCACTATCATTGGTCATAGCACGTCCATTAGGCATTACTACAATCATCTGCTCAAGTTTGTTATCAGCATATAAATTGTCCAGAATGTTCTGCGGATTGCCTTGAAGCCATTCTGTATGATCGCCTCCAATACCATGCAACAAATACAATACATTATACTTTTTGCTGGTAGAATATCCAGGTGGACAATAAACCGATGCTTTACGGTTAGCCTTAGTTGTAGTTGAGTAATAGGTAACAGTTTCTACCTTACCGTGGTTTATATTGCCCCTATATTGATCAAATCCTGATGGTGGAGCAGCCTGTGTAATAGTTGTTGTAGCAGTAAAAAGTGTAAAAATCATAGTGAAACTCAACGCCAAGCATACAATACCCTTCTTAATCATAATATTTCCCTCCCTATAATTCTTATATAAGCGGCATTTACAATAGCAAGTACCGCTCTATATCAATACTTATTGAACCCTAAAAAGCACACAAGAAAAATATCCATATTTTATCAAATCGGGGCATAGCACTGTGTTTATTACACTAGCACAACACCCCAATTTTCTTATAACTAATTCATCAATGCTTCTTTTAACCCATTATAAGCTGGTTTTGTATTGTAATTATTATCATAAATCAACCCTCTACCAGTGCCTGGGAATGTTTGTGGAATCCATGAATACTTGTCAGTAAAGCCCCAAACCACAAATGTTTTAACGCTAGGGTTTCTCAAAGCAATCTCCATCAAGGACTTGTAATTGCTTCCCTGTGTATTGAACCCGTTAGTTTGATTTTCTGAATCATTCATACGAATATCCAGCTCAGTAAATGATACCTGTAATCCAAGAGCTGCATATCTCTTTACATTCTGTTCTATTGCTGCTAACTGGGAAGAACTCATTCCATTGATAAAGTGACATTGGAAGCCTACTCCGTCAATTGGAATTCCTCTTTCCTTCATGCTTTTTATCATGTTATATGCTGTATTGGACTTCGCTCCCATATCTTCTATATTATAATCATTATAGAAGAGAAGTGCACTAGGGTCAGCCTCTCTTGCAGTCTGGAATGCAATATCTATAAAATCATTACCGATTTTATTTGTCCATACACTTCTTCTAAGTCCATTACCACTATCGTCACAAGCTTCGTTGACAACGTCCCACTCTGCAACTTTTCCCTTATAATGTTGCATAGTCTTAGTAATGTGGTTATTCATCGCTGAAATCAGTCCCTCACGACTTCCACTCCAATTTCCCATCCATCCAGGAAGTTGAGAATGCCATACGAGAGTATGACCACGCACCTTCATATTGTTACTCATCGCAAAGTTAACTAATTTGTCTCCGTTACTAAAATTGAAATTATTTTGTGAAGGCTCTATAGCATCAACCTTCATTTCATTCTCAGCTACAACCATTGCAAATTCATTTTTTAGAATATTATCATAAGTTCCACCTGTTTGACCAGAGAACCATTGACTGTTAACACATGTACCAAAGGTTATCCCCTTTGCTGCTGACAATTGATGCAAAGAAGTCCCTTTAGGTGCTGGTGGCGTTGTTTGCACTGGTATATATGGTGTTGGTGTTGCTGCACTCTGTCCAGGAAAAGAGGATATCATGCCCAATAAAAATTGTCTTATGTATCCAAAGTCTAAAGAGTTCACTTCGCCATCTATATTAACATCAGCATTTGCAAGATTAACTCCTGAAAGACTAGTTATACCTAGGAGATGAGCTCTTAATGAAGCTAAATCCAGAGAGTTTACACCTGAATCACCATTTAAATCTCCCAAAGTTCCGGTGGTATTTCCTCCGCCATTTCCTTCGGTAAATATGAACGAATCAGTATTGGTAGCTCCATTAAAGCAAAGGTATAAATCTTGTATACCTGTAGCACCACTAACGTTAGTAGTCAATTCCTGGTAAGTACCCCAATCACCTGTTGGATCAACATCTAAAGAACCTATAAGAGTACCGCTTGTACTACCAAGTCTTAATTGAATAGTTGTGGTAGTGGTTTCACCATTTGCAACTTTTGCAGTGAAGGATTTTGCTCCACTTCCGAAATTTACATTTTTATATACAATACTATCACCATTTTGTATATATCCTACACCAGTATCGAAAGCTCTGGCCTCTGAACCATTTATGGCATCAAAATTCTCTGCTTCTATTGTTGCAAAAGCAGATTTGACTTGAGGTTGAGCAGTAGGTTGACTTGGATTGCTGGTTGATGTTTCAGATGGTGTATTTGCATTATCTTTGAACAAATCAGGTAATACATTATAAATGTACTGATTAACATAACCCCACCAATGTGTACCACCCTGTGCCACCATAAAATAGAAGTTTCCTTGTATCGGATCGTTTGAATATATGAAAGTATCTGTTAATTTTTTCAGTTCATCTATCTGAGGCTTCATATTGGGATATGCAATATCTTCACTGCCTGTAGCACAGAACACCTTATAGTCATGTGGTGCTTTGTAACCGTATTTCTTTGGAATACTTGCCAGATATGCTGCTATTTGTTGGGCACTAGAACCCCCAGATTTATCCCAACAGTCACCGCTATATGGCATATAATATTTGATATATTCAAGGCAGTTAATATATGTATACCAAGTACATACTGAACCCATTGAGAATCCGCCAAATGCTCTGTGATCTCTGGAAGCCTTCATATCAGCAGTGCTTGTTGATGCTAAATATGTATTATATTTGGTTTCAACCTGTGGAATAATTGATTTGATCAATTCCTGATGGAAAGTAGCCTCACTATTAGTACCCTTGTAAAATGAAGGTGTAACAAATATAGCCGGTTCAATATTTCCCTGTGCAATCATGTTATCGATTATTACCTTTAATTCCTTGTTCTGACCTGGTCCGCCGAATAATAATGTCTCATCTTCGCCGCCACCATGCATCAGATACACAACGTTATACTTTTTAGAAGTATCAGACTGGTTATATCCGTAAGGAAGATAAACGTAATAATTCTTAGTAGCACCATTCGAAGTGTAACTTAACCTTTCAATAGCACCTTGCTTTGAACTAATCGACTTGTACTCATTCGGAAGTGGACTATAAATTTTCTCACCTGCTGCAGATACTGGTAGTTTAGCAGCAGCCACAATGCCGAGAAGCAAAATACTTGACAGAACAAAACACAACCCCTTTTTAAAACCTTTTTTCCAAAACATTATAAATCCTCCTTTAATATAAGTTGTTACTCCCAAACCCTTATTACTAGGGTTTGTATAAATATATTTTCCATTATGATTGTGCTTTTCTTTTTAGATAACAAAAAAATCAGCACAATAATGGAAAGAATATTTTATTTCATCGTCTATTTATTTTGCAAAAAAACATTTTACATACCAAATTGAATTTTGCAAAATAAAACCCATGTCAGCTCATATGTTGCAATTAATCTTTAGTGTAATTTCTTTATTGCAGCATATCTAGAGTACTTTTATAATAATTATACAGCATTTTGTAAAAATATAAAAGTAGTTTACCTTATATCAACTCATAGGAAATAGCGAAGTGTACATATTAACTGCTCTGTTTATATTTAGATTCGGTGCATTTACTGCAATGGTTAAACATACTTATTTTAGCAATTTAATATCTCCATATTGTTAAGATTCGTATATCCTTTCATTTTTCGTAGTGAAATTAAATAATTTTTACAAATATTTTTTACTATTGTGTGAAAAGGATGTAGAACTAATTGGAAATGATGTCTGGAGTTTGTTAAGGTAAATATTATTATTGGTACTTTCTTTAAATTTTTCGGATTAAAAAGTGTCTGTTGCAAAATATCTTATAGCAAAACCACTTTGCAACAGACACTCTTTCTTCAATTTTCATTTTCATATAAAGTATTTCATTTTAAAATAAAAGCTTTTCCACTACACCCAACACATTTGTCTGTATCTGTTCAAGTTTACTCTTTGCAGCATCTAAACCCTTGTCGGCAACTCCATAGTAAACCTTTATTTTAGGTTCAGTTCCCGAAGGTCTCACACAGAACCACGATTTGCCATCCTTCATTTCATAATATAAAACATCCGATTCAGGTAAATCGATCTTTTCCCTTTTATCTGTGCTTATTTCATACCTTTCACCTTTTTGGTAATCCCTTATAGCTGCAACCTCAATGTCGCCAAATTTAGTAATTTCATCTTCCCTTAACTTTTCTAAAGCAAATTTAATTTTGTCTAACCCTTCTTTACCTGTGAGGGTGTAAGATTTAATTCCCTCTATCGTATATCCGTATTTGTTCAATAATTCCATCAAACCGTCATAAAGAGACATTTCTCTTGATTTATAATAACCTGCCATTTCTGCAATCAACATAGATGCAACAACAGCATCTTTATCTCTTACCGATGTCCCCGCCAAATATCCATAGCTTTCCTCAAAACCAAAGAGATATTTTTTATCTCCATTTTCATCAAGGAGTTTGATCTTCTCACCTATAAATTTAAATCCGGTAAGTACTTCTAAAAGTTCCACACCATATTCTTTAGCAATCTCCCTTGTAAGCTCGGTTGTTACAATAGTTTTTACAACAAAGCCGTTGTCAGGCAGAGTCCCCTTTGCCTTCTTCTGTGAAAGAATGTACTCGAGCAGCAAACACCCTGTCTGATTTCCTGTAAGTGTAACATACTCACCTTCCCTATTCCTTACAACCACACCTACTCTATCGCAGTCAGGGTCAGTACCTATTATAAGATCAACGTTCTGTGATTTTGCAAGCTCTATTGCAATTGTAAAGGCTTCTTTTTCTTCAGGATTCGGAGATTTTATAGTTGAAAAATTCTTATCCGGAAGTTCCTGTTCTTTTACAACAAGTACGTTCTTAAAGCCAATCTCGTCAAGAATACGTCTAACAGGCTTGTTTCCCGAGCCATGCAGAGGTGTATATATAATTTTAAAATCTTCACCTACACTTTTTGCAATATCTGGATTTACACAAAGACTTTTAAGCATGGATATATAAGCATCATCAATTTCTTTGCCTATAATCTTTATAAGACCCTTTTCAATTGCTTCATCTTTATCCATAAACTTTACTGTTGTTATATCTTCAATTTTGTTCATAAAACCAATTACCTGATTTGACTCCTCTAAAGGAAGCTGTCCTCCATCTTCTCCATATACCTTGTAACCGTTATACTCTTTAGGATTATGACTTGCAGTTACAACAATTCCGGCAGCAGTCTTTAGGTGTCTTACCGCG